>VEQI01000186.1 GCA_018883305.1 Limnohabitans sp.
GTCGACGTCACTGCCAGTGCCCTCTACGTCGAAGCAGGCACCGGCATTGGCGGCACCACTGACGCCCTGGAAACCACGGTGGCAACATTGGCCCTGAGCGTGGGCAGCGGCGGCGCGTTCATCACCGAAACCAATGCCTTGGTCATTGGGGCTGTCTCGGCCTCGGTCAAGCGCGTCACCGATGACGGCACCAACTCTCCCACCGTGACCGTGAGCAATATCACTGGAAATTGGGAAGACCTGACCAGCACGAATGCTGGCGCCATCGTGCTTCAGACGACGGGGTCTCTCACGCTCAATGCGGGTACTGCCAACACCGCCGCCATGACGGCGGCCGGCAATGTCTTGCTCAAAGCCACGGGTGCTTCCAGCGATGTGGTGTTGAATGCGGCGATCTCCAACTCCGGTGGCAACACCAGTCTGTCGGCGGGCCGAGATGTCATTCAAGCTACCGATGGCAACATCACGGCCACCGGTGCCAACAAGACGGTGGACGTTTACGCCTTGCGTGACATCACCATGTCCAGCAACCCTGGAACACGCACCGAGCGCAGCATCACGGCCAGCGGCGATGTACGACTGGAAGCCGGCGGCACCCTTGCCTTGGGTGCCATCACGGCCACCGGCAAAAACGTGGCTCTGATCGCTGCCACCGGCATCACCGATGGCGACACCGATGATGACATCACGGCCGCTGGTGTATCGATGACAGCCTCCGCAGCAACCGGATTCATTGGCGACATCTCCGACCAGCTCGATACCAATGTCACAACCCTGGCCGTCAGCACCGGCACTGGGGATGCCTTCCTATGGGACAAAGACACCGCTGGATTAACCATTGGTTCGGTCACCACCGCCATCAACCGCGTGGGTACAGATGGCACGACCGGAACAGCCATAAGCCTCACGCTGGAGGACGCCGTCTCCACTGATATCCTGATGATCCAGGCCAGCGGTACGCTGACCGTCAACGCGGGCACCACCGGCGTCTCTGGCGCTGTGGCGTCGGGAGTTAGAGCCTCTGGTAATTTGTTGTTGCTGACGACAGGCAGTGCCAGCGACATCGTGCTCAATGCCATTGTGAGCAGTTCTGGTGGCGATATCAGCCTCTCGTCAGGTCGTGACGTGTTGCAGAACTACACAGATGCTTACAACGCCGGCCACCTGACCAACACAGGAACATCCAAGACCATCGATATCCTGGCGGCCAATGCCATCACCATGGCCGATGGTGCCGTCACGTCCACTGCCACCACGCCTGGCAACATCCGCTATGAAGCCATCGCAGGAAACATCACGCTGGGGCAAATCAATGCTGGCTCAGCCAGCGTGGCTGTCATTGCCACCGCAGGCTCCATTCTTGATGCCGACACCAACGCGGGCAACGACATCACCGCCGCCAACCTGATCCTCAAGGCCGGCACCACGATCGCATCCAGTACCAATGTGCTGGAGACAGACGTCAGCACAATCAGCACGCGGTCCGGCAACGGTGGCACCTTTATCACCGAAGCCAACGCGCTGACGGTCGATCTTCTGAGCGTAGATGCTCAACGGTTGTCCTCGACCGCCGGGACATTCGGCGCCAGTACAGCCATTGGCCCGGTGACTCAGCAGGACCTCGTCACCCTGGGTACAAGCGCAGCCTTGGTGGTTCAAATCACGACCGGTTCCTTGACCCTCAACGCGGGCACCTTGGGTGTTTCTGGTGCAGTGGCAAGCGCTGTGAGCGCCACTGGCAATATTTTGTTGAAAACCACGGCAGCAAGTGACATTGTGATCAATGCCACCGTGAGTAGCTCAGGGGGGGACATCAGCCTGTCTTCTGGTCGTGACGTGTTGCAAAACTACGTGGACGACTACAACGCCGGTCATCTCACCAACACCGCCAACAGCAAGACGATCGACGTGCTTGCCACCAACGCCATCACCATGGCGGATGGCGCCATCACTTCCACGGCGGCCACGCCCGGAAACATTCGCTACGAAGCCACGACAGGCAACATCACGCTGGGTCAACTCAACGCTGGCTCGGCCGACGTGGCCGTCATTGCCACGGCCGGTGCCATTGTGGATGCAGATACCAACAATGGCAATGACATCACTGCCGCGAAACTGATTCTCTTGGCTGGCACCGCCATCGGCAGCAATACCAATGCCCTGGAGACAGATGTTGGCACGATCAGCAGCCTGTCCTCCAACGGTGGCACGTTCCTCACCGAGGCAAACGGGCTGATCGTTGGCAAGCTCAGCATCTCAGCCAATCGAGTCTCTTCCACCCCTGGTTCAGTCGGTAATGTCAGCGCACTCACTGCGCTGGTTCAGGAAGACCTGATCACCTCGGGCGCAGGCTCAGCGTTGGTGGTGCTAACCACTGCCGGCTCATTGACCGTCAATGCGGGTACCGCGGGTATCACTGGGGCCGTTGCATCAGGTGTCAGTGCCACAGGTAACCTGTTGCTTCAGGCCATGGGCAATAGCAGCGACATCGTGCTCAACGCCACCGTGAGCAGCTCGGGCGGCGATATCAGCCTGTCTGCGGGTCATGACCTGTTGCAGAACTACACCGATGCTTTTAACGGCGGTCATCTGACCAACACAGGGACGACCAAGACCATCGATGTTCTGGCTGCCAACGCCATCACTATGGCCGATGGTGCCGTCACGTCCACCGCTGCTACGCCTGGCAACATCCGCTACGAAGCCACAGCAGGCGCCATTACCTTGGGTCTGCTCAATGCAGGTGTGGCCAGTGTGGCCATCATTGCCACAGCAGGCGCCATTCTGGATGCAGACAGCAATTCGGGCAATGACATCACCGCTGGCAACCTGATCCTCCAGGCCGGTACCGCTATCGGCCTAAGCGGCAGCAGCGTCAACGCACTCGAAACAGACGTCGGGGCCATCAGCACGCTGTCGTCCAACGGGGGCACCTTCATCACCGAAGCCAGCGCACTGACCGTTAGCAGGCTGAGCATTGATGCTAATCGCGTCTCAGCGGTGACAGGAAGCGTTGGCATCAGCGCCGCCATCGGGCCACTGATTCAAGAAGATCTTGTCGCCTCAGGCGCGGCATCAGCCCTGGTGGTTCAAACCACCACTGGCACACTGACCATCAACGCAGGCACCGCTGGCACATCCGGTACGCCCGCAGTGGGTGTGAGCGCCACGGGCAACCTGCTGCTCAAGGCCACGGGCGCAACCAGTGACATCGTGCTCAACGCCACGGTCAGCAGCTCGGGCGGTGACATCAGCTTGTCCTCTGGTCGGTCTGTGTTGCAAAACTACGTGGATGCCTACAACGCTGGTCAGCTGACCAACACGGGTAACGGGTTCTCCATCGAGGTCACGGCCACCAACGCCATCACCATGGCCGATGGCACCATCACCTCCACCGCCGGCGCCACCACGCCTGGCAACATCCGCTACAAGACCGCCACGGGCAACATCACGCTGGGTCAACTCAACGCAGGCGTGGCCAGCGTGGCCGTGCTTGCCACGGCCGGCTCCATCCTGGATGCGGACACCAATGATGGCAACGACATCACGGCAGCCAGCCTGATTCTGAATGCTGGCACGGCCATTGGGGCGGGCACCAACGCGCTAGAGACCAACGTCGACACCCTCAGCACCCTGTCCGCCAACGGGGGCACCTTCATCACCGAGGCCAGCGCCCTGACCATCGACAGCCTGAGCTTCGTGGCCAATCAGGTGGCCACCTCGGGCGTCAGCTCGGCCATCGCCACGCTGACGCAGGAAGACGCGAGAACGCAAGAAACCGCTGGCACGCCGGTGGGAGGCTTGACCTCGGCGCTGGTCATTCAAGCCGGCGGCACACTGACCATCAACGCAGGCACCGCTGGTACATCCGGTACGCCCGCAGTGGGTGTGAGCGCCACGGGCAACCTGCTGCTCAAGACCACCACGGGCAGCGCGGGCGACATCGTGCTCAACGCCACGGTCAGCAGCTCTGCGGGTGACATCAGCTTGACGTCTGATCGCGATGTGCTGCAAAACACGGCTGCCAGCTACACCGATGGCAACATCATGGCCACGGGCACGGCCAAGACCGTGGATGTTTACGCTGCACGCAACATCACCATGTCCTCCACGGTGGCGAGCACACGCAGTGAGCGCAGCATCACCGCCAGTGGCGACGTGCGTTTGCAAGCCGCCGCTGGTGCCATTGCACTGGGGGCGATCACGGCCACGGGCAAGAACGTAGCGCTGATGGCCTTGAATGGCATCAGTGACGGCGACACCACGGATGACGTGACCGCAGCCACCGTGCTGCTGAAGACGACGGCCGCCGCAGGCGCCGTGGGCGCGTTGGATGATCAACTCGACACCAACGTCACCACCCTGGCGGTGAGCACGGGTAGCGGCGGCGCGTTCCTCAAGGACAGCTCCGGCCTGACCATCGACACCGTCACCACCACCGTCAACCGCGTGAGTGCGGCTGGCAGCAGTGCTGCCATCACGCCCGACAGTTTGCAAGACGCCACCACCACCGGTGCCGGCGCATTGGTCCTGGAGGCCGGAGGCACACTGACCATCAACGCAGGCACCGCTGGCAGCGTGGGCGTCAGCGGCGCCGGTCACGTGCTTCTGGTCACGACGGGCTCTACCAGTGACATCGTCCTTAACGCCTTGTTAACCAGCGCCGGAGGCAACATCAGCCTCTCCTCCAGCCGCGACGTGCTTCAAGCCGCAGGGGGTGACATCACCAACACGGCCGCAGGCAAGACCATTGACGTATTGGCCGCCAGAGCCATCACCATGACCGATGGCGTGGTGAGTTCCACGGCTACTGGCAACGGCAATATCCGATACGAATCCAGCACCGGCGCCATCACCTTGGCCCAGTTGAACGCAGGCACTGGCAGCGTCGCCGTCTTGGCGACGGCTGGTGCCATTCTGGATGCAGACACCAACGACGGCAACGACGTCACCGCAGCCAACCTGATCCTCAAAGCCGGCACCGCCATAGGGGCAGCCAGCAACGCGCTAGAAACCAATGTCGACACCCTCAGCGCGCTGTCCGCCAATGGGGGCACCTTCATCACCGAGGCCAACGCATTGACCATCAATTCGCTCAGCGTGGTGGCGCAACGGGTGGACCGCAGCGGCAGCAGCAGCGCACTGGTCGCACTGGTTCAAGAAGACATCAAGACCCAGGAAACGGCTGCCTCCCCTGCTGGAGGCGCCACCTCTGCCCTGGTTTTGCAGACCGCAGGCACACTGACCATCAACGCTGGCACGGCTGGCACCGCAGGCCTCTCCGCTCAAGGCAATCTGCTATTGAGCGTATCTGGTAGCACCAACGACATCGTCCTCAATGCGGTGATTGGCAGTGCGGGCGGTGACATCAGTCTCTCTGCGGGCCACGATGTACGCCAGTTTTGGATTGATGCCAATACCGCTGGTCACATCACCAACACCGGCACCGCCAAAACCATTGATGTTTACGCGGACAACGCCATCATCATGGCGGATGGTACCGTGACGTCCACGGCAACAGCGGCCACCTCAGGCAACATCCGCTATGAAACCGCCCATGGCGTCATCACGCTGGGGCAGATCAATGCTGGCAGCGCCAGCGTGGCCGTGATGGCCACGGAAGGCGCAATTGTGGACGCCGACACCACCGATGGCAATGACATCACAGCTGCAAGCCTGATCCTGAATGCAGGCACGGCCATCGGCCAAAGTGGCAGCAGCCTCAATGCCATTGAAACGGATGTGGTCAACATCAGCACCCAGTCTCTCAACGGCGCCACTTACATCACCGAAGCCAACGCCTTGACCGTGGGTCGCATCAGTGTCGTGGCCAAACGTGTTGGTACCACGGGTGCCAGTACATCGCTGAGCGCTGTAGCGCAAGAAGACCTGTCCACCTTTGAAACCGCGACCAATCCGGTGGGTAACAACTTCTCGGCCTTGGTCGTTCAGACCTCGGGGATTTTGACGATCGGTGGTGGGAACAACACCCAGGGTGTCTACGCCACGGGCAACCTTTTGTTGAGCGCGGTGGGCGGCACCAGCGATCTGTTGTTGAATGCATCGGTCGAAGTGGAGAATGGTGATATCAGCCTGGCCGCTGGAAGAGACGTGAAGCAAGTGGCCGCTGGCGATGTGGTCACGGTCAAAGCGGGTAAAACCATTGACGTGCTGGCCAACAACGCCATTGTCATGTCGGATGGTGCTGTCACCACGGCCACGAATGGTCAAATACGCTACGAATCCAACATCGGCGCGATCACGCTCGGTCAGTTGATGGCGGGCACAGGATCCGTTGCGGTCATCGCCAATGCGGGTGCGATTCTGGATGCTGATCTGAATGGCGGAAACGACGTCACAGCTGCCTCGTTGATGTTGAAAGCGGGCACCGCGATTGGTCAGAACGGCAGTTCCACGAATGCGATTGAGACAGAGGTGGGCACCATCTCTACCCTGTCAACCAACGGCGGAACGTTCATTGTCGAGTCCAATGCGTTGACCGTCAGTCGCGTCAGCAACGAAGTCAATCGAGTATCGGGTGCAGGGCTGACCATGGGGGCCAGCAGCGCTTTGTCGACTGTCTCTCAGGAGGACCTGACAACCACAGGTTCGACGGCGGCATTGATCGTCCAGACGGGTGGGCAACTGATACTGCAATCAGGCACCACCAGCGCTTCTGCGGCCACGGCCACGGGCAACCTGCTGCTTCAGGCCAACGGCACCAGCAGTGACCTGGTGCTCAATGCCAGCGTGAGCAGCTCGGGCGGTGACATCAGCC
>VEQI01000187.1 GCA_018883305.1 Limnohabitans sp.
GTCTTGGGGGGCAGCACCTATGAATCACCGGTTCAGCGGGTGGGTGACTTTGTGCCGCGCCGAGCATCCACCTCATTGGGGGAGGTGGAACCCTCGTACCGCCCTGGGGTCAAGCCCGTGAGCCTGGACTCGGCCCTGCCCCCCTATGCTATCGAAGCGGTGCGCGAAGCCCTACCCGTGTTTGGTCGCAAGATCCGGGGCTTTGATCTGCCCGACGCGGTCCTCACCGGGGTGGAGACCCGCACCTCCTCACCCTTGCGCATTCAGCGCGATGAGACGTTGGAGAGCCCCGGCATGCGCGGTCTGTATCCGGCTGGGGAAGGTGCCGGCTATGCGGGCGGCATCCTGTCCGCCGGGGTGGATGGCATCAAGGTGGGTGAAGCGGTGGCCAGAGGGTGGCTGGCGCGCTCTCGCTCGTCCAGCACCCGCCTGTCACGCATTTAACCTTGCGCGGCCTGGAGCGCCGCAATGCGCTCTTCCAGCGGGGGGTGGCTGGCAAACAGCTTGCCCAGATCGCCCGTGATGCCCATGGCCGCCACACTGCTGGGCAAGGTGCCGGCTTGCATCTGCCCCAGACGGGACAACGCGTGAATCATGGGTTGACGAGAGCCCAGCAGGTGTGCCGATCCGCTGTCTGCCCGGAATTCACGCTGGCGGCTGAACCAGGCGACGATCATGCCGGCCAGGAAACCCAGCAGGATGTCCAGCACCAGGCTGGTGATGTAGTAGCCCATGCCGGGACCGGTATTTTCTTCGTCGTTGCGACGCAAGGCGGTATCGACCACGTACCCAACCACCCGGCTGAGGAACACCACAAACGTGTTGAGCACGCCTTGAATCAGCGTGAGGGTCACCATGTCGCCATTGGCCACGTGGGCAATCTCGTGGCCCAGCACGGCCTCCACCTCTTCACGGGTCATGCCTTGCAACAAGCCGGTGGACACGGCCACCAGGGCCGAGTCACGAAACGCCCCCGTGGCGAAGGCATTGGGTTCGCCGTCATAGATGGCCACTTCGGGCATGGCGATCCCGGCTTTCTCGGACAGGCGACGCACCGTGTCCACGATCCATTGCTCATCCGCCGATTGCGGTTGCTGGATGACTTGCGCGCCCGTGCTCCATTTGGCCATGGGCTTACTCATCAGCAAAGAGATGATGGCGCCCCCAAAGCCCATCACCAATGAGAAGCCCAGCAGCGCGGAAAGATTCAGACCATTGGCCGTGAGATATCGGTTCACGCCCAGCAGGCTGGCCACGACGCCCAACACCACCATGACCGCCAGGTTGGTGAGGACAAAGAGCAGGATGCGTTTCATGAAATCCTTTCAAACGACGCCGATGGGTGTCGATGGCTCGGATGGTAGGGGGCAGTTCTTGAAATTCAAGGTGCGCCAGGGAATACCCCTGCTTTTTCCGGGGATGAGGTTCGTATTCACCTCCCAGCAGAACTTGACCGTCTCAGTGGTCGAAACACTTGGGCATCTTCGTAAAACGAGGCGTGGTCATTGTCCTCGCACCAACCGGGAATGCCCATGACCGGTAGCGGCTGGAACGGCTTGGTGGCCATGAAGTTGGCGTCCAGGCGATGGGACAGCCAAATGTCCCAAGCCGTTTCCGTGGCAGGCACTGCCGGATCTACCCAGAACGCATGCGCAGTAACCGCTTTGTAGGGCTGACACAGCTTCTCCAACAGCGCGTGGCCAAACACGACCGGGCGCAGGCCTGGCGCCCTGTCTTGCAGCCCCAGAGGGCGCCAGTCCTGCCGATGCGCCACCAGCAAGGTGTGCCAGTGGTGCTGTTGCAATGCCTCCCATTGCTCGATGGGTGCCTGCACCAACAACACGTTCTCATCAAACAGGGTCAAGGCGTCACGCAGGGGGCCGCGCGTGGCACCCACACCTTCTCGCCCGATGACCTCAGCCTGCAAGACATTCAACCGGGCCTTGGTGCGTGGAAAGCGCAGCCAACAACAGCCATTGAACAGGTCGTGCAGGTTGTCCCGTGTGGGCACCTGGTGGTGCTGAAAAATAAAGTGCTCATAGGACTGCCCTTCGGGCAGGGCGGATTGGGGCACAAAGCGCACCGGCGCGGTTTCATTTTGTTGATTCAACACCCCTGGCAGCACCGCGACCTCGGGTTCCACGCCCAGACGATGATGGTGCCATGACTGCCACACCGGCTCCACCCAGGTTCGCCAATCCTGCCACCAGGGGCGCGACCAGTCCGGGGGATACATGGGCGTGCGCCTCTCAGGCCTGAAGCCTCCACGCCAGCGTCTCACCCGAGCGCAAGGGTTTGAGCTCAGCCTCACCGAAACGGAAGGACTCGGGGGGGGTCCAGGTTTCGCGGCGCAGCGTGACTGTGCCGGTGTTTCGGGGCAGGCCATAGAAATCGGGGCCATGGAAGCTGGCAAAAGACTCCAAACGATGAAGTGCGCCTGCGCGGTCAAAGGCCTCGGCATACAACTCCAGCGCCGCATGGGCGGTGTAGCAACCCGCACACCCCACGGCATGCTCTTTCAAATGGGCCGGGTGCGGCGCACTGTCGGTGCCCAGGAAGAATTTCGCGTCACCACTGGTCGCGGCATCCACCAGCGCCTGTCGATGCACCTCGCGCTTGAGCACGGGCAGACAGTAGTAATGCGGGCGAATGCCGCCTGTGAAGATGGCGTTTCGGTTGTACAGCAAGTGATGCGCCGTGATGGTGGCGCCCAGATGGCTGGATGACGCCTGCACATACTGCGCCGCTTCACGCGTGGTGATGTGCTCGAACACGATCTTGAGTTCGGGGAAGTCGCGTCGTAACGGCTCGAGCTGGGTGTCAATGAACACCGCCTCGCGGTCAAACAAATCGATGTCCGGGTTGGTCACCTCACCGTGTACCAGCAACAGCAGCCCGTGTTTCTGCATGGCCTCCAGCGTGCGGTAGGTCTTGCGGATGTCGGTCACGCCCGCGTCGCTGTTGGTGGTGGCACCGGCCGGGTATAGCTTGAGCGCCACCACGCCGGCCTGCTTGGCCAGCGCGATTTCCTCGGGTGGCAGCTTGTCGGTGAGGTACAGCGTCATCAGGGGTTGAAACGACACCCCGGCAGGCACGGCCGCCAGAATGCGATCACGATAGGCCTGCGCCTGCGCCACCATGGTCACCGGCGGCTTGAGGTTGGGCATGATGATGGCCCGACCGAACTGTGCCGCGGTGTGCGGCACCACCGTGTGTAGCGGCGCGCCGTCGCGCACATGCAAATGCCAGTCGTCAGGTCGGGTCAGGGTGAGGGTATCGGTCATGCACGTGATTGTCGCCCATGCGCTGACGACGCAGGCGGCTGAGTGCCTTGCGCTTCTCGGGCCTGCCCTTCCAGATAGTCCCACAAGGACTGCACCAGCGGCTTGATGTGATGACGCGTCGTTGGTCGGGCTCGACAAGCCCAGATCTGCAGTGTGCCCTGCAACTGCTCCAGCCCCGCGGGCAGGGCGCTCACCAGCTTGCCTTGCACCACCTCATGCGCCACCGCGCTGTGCGGCAGAAAGGCCACGCCATGCCCCTGCAACGCCATCGCCTTGAGCCCTTCGGACATGTCGGTTTCATACACACGGCTAAGGTGGACAGGCTGCGGACTTTGCTTGAGCATCTGCTCCACCAACTGCCCCAGGTACGCCCCGGGTGCATAGCCCAGGTACGGTAGCGGTTGTTCGGGCACACCCGGCAAGACATGCAGGGGCCGGCCGTGTTCGTCGGCCTGCACGTACGGCGCCAGGGCTTCTTGGCCCAGGCTTAGCACATCGTAGTGATCCGTATCCAACGCAATGGGTTGCGATGCATGGTGATAGGCGATCAACAGATCGCAGCTTCCCTCCACCAGATGCAGGACGGCGTCGTGCACATTGAGGGCAATGAGACGGCTTTTGAAGCTGCCGAAACCTTCATGCAGCTGGCTCACCCAAGTGGGGAAAAAAGTGAAGGCCAAGGTATGCGGCACGGCAAAAGCAATGACATCCTGCCCGGCGGCCCCGTGGGCACGCAACAAGGTGCGCGTGCTTTGCAAGGCGCGCAACATCTCCAGCGCCTGGGGGTAAAAAGTTTCCCCTGCCGCTGTCAGGCGGGTGGGATAAGAAGATCGGTCCACCAGATCGGTGCCAGCCCAGGCCTCCAGCGCCTGAATGCGCCGGGAAAACGCCGGCTGCGTCACATGGCGCTGCTGCGCCGAACGGCTGAAGCTGCCGGTTTCGACCAGACTGACAAAGTCTTCCAGCCACTTGGTGTCCATGCGGGCATTGTAGACAGCGCCTCGTTACACTCCTGGCCATGTCCTTGAACCCCGCTTCTGCCCTGGTCCTGTTTTCTGGCGGCCAGGACTCGACCACGTGCCTGGCCTGGGCGCTCTCACACTACGCACATGTGGAAACCGTGGGGTTTGATTACGGTCAGCGTCATCACGTGGAAATGGACTGTCGCCTCCAGGTGTTGGCGCAACTGCGGCAACAATTTCCGAACTGGTCACCCCGCCTGGGCGAGGACCATGTGCTGGACCTTCGCGTGCTGGGCCAGCTGAGCGACTCCGCCCTCACCGATGAGCGCGCCATTGCCATGGCGGCCAGCGGACTGCCCAACACCTTTGTGCCTGGACGCAACCTGCTCTTCCTCACCTTTGCCGCCACGCTGGCCTATCGACGGGGCTTGAAATTCCTGGTGGGCGGCATGTGCGAGACCGACTACTCCGGCTATCCCGATTGCCGCGATGACACCCTCAAGGCCTTGCAAGTGGCCCTCAGCCTGGGCATGGACGAACGGCTGGTGATTGAAACGCCCCTGATGTGGTTGGACAAGGCCCAGACCTGGACGTTGGCCGACTCACTGGGCGGTTCAGCCCTGCTGGAGCTGGTGACGGAGCACACGCACACCTGTTACCTGGGTGAGCGGACACAGCGCCATGCATGGGGCTATGGTTGTGGCCATTGCCCGGCGTGTGAGTTGCGGGCACAAGGTCATGCCCGCTTCTTGGCGACCCGTTAGCGCAAGAGTGAAGGTAGCGGCAATCCTGCCAGCGTTGTCTGCGCCCGGTCCGAGCTAAGCCGAGCTAAGCTGAGCTCAATAGTCGAACGCCAAGCCCAGTGACACCCCGTCCACCGTTTCTTGCTTGCGGTTGTAATACGAGGTGTAGTCCGACACAAAACTGGTGTCCCGGTTGATGCGGATCTTGATCCCCAGGCCATAAGACACGCTGCCCATGCGCTCGCTGGTGGGGGTGGGACCGAAATACGAACCATCCATCTTCTTGACCAGGCTCACCGCGCCCAGGCGACCAAACACCTCCATGCCAGGTGCCAATTCCTTGCGCGCCCTGAGATAGCCGCCAAACATGGGATCGATCTTGGCATAGGCAGGAGAGTTGCCCACTGTGGTGCTGCCCTGACTGGTCCCTACGGCCAACATGACTTCATAAGCGAAGGTAGCGCCAACATTTTTGCCAACGATGGTGCGCAAGGCGGTGGGGCTGAGTCGCATGCCGGTCTGGGCATAGTTCAGTCCGTTAAGGCTGACCTCGACGTAAGCCTGACCGGTGGCCGGTGGCTTGAGCCCCTGGCCAGACGACTGGGCCATGGCAGACACAGAAACGGCAAAAAGAAGAGGAGTGACGATTTTTTGGAGCATAAGGGCCTCAATGGAGTTCAGACGGCCATGCAAGCAATACTCAAGCCACTTTCAGGCGGCAACGTATTGCCACCGTGCGGCACCACACCAACCCGCCGGCAGACAACAACACTCTAGCCTTTGTCCCTCAAGTGACAAAATCTCAAGCCAGCCTCCCAACCCTGTACCGGCTTCAAGATGACTTCTTGCCAGCCCGGCGGCTCTGCAACAGGCCGATGTTCATTTCCCCGGATAGCGTCGAAGCGTAAAAATTCTCGATCATGTCCACCGACGTTCGGGCATTACGCGCCAGCGTCAGCATGTCGATGCCTTGTCCGTACAACAACCGAAAGGTGATCGAGGTGTGGCGCAGGCAGTAGAGCGTTCGGGCCTGCCCATGGGCATCCACTAGCGCCAGTCCGGCTTCTCGCATGACCCATTTCAGCCAGAAATTCAGGATGGCCAGCACATGGTCACGGTTGGCCACAGAGGGCAGAAACACATAGTCATCGGGGTTGCCACCGCCGTTTTGCTTGCTTACGCCCAGTAATGCTTCATAAATGCGTACGGCCGGGCGCAAGGTGACGATAGGCTTGTCATGCTTTTTGGTTGACGGCAAGGACAGGCGCAGATAGTCATGCTGCCCCCGCACCACCTCCACATGTTGGTGCTTGAGCACCTTGATGTCTGAAGGACGCACAAAGCTGTTGACCATGAAAATCAACACCCAGTACATGTCAGCAGCCAGCACACGGTAACGAGGGGCAATCCAGAATCGGTCCCGGCTGCTTTCACGCTCTTTGGTCGTGGGGGCCTGCGCCTGTGCGCGAATCAAGCGCTTGGCGGTTTGCAGCATGCGCTTGTACTCCGTCACCGTGAAGGTGACACGGGGTTTGCTGCTGATCTTGACCTTGGGAATCAGTGGCAACTCCTTGATCCACTTGCGTTGCAAGGCCAACGTGAGAATTTTCCGCACGATCACCATGTATTGCGAGATGGTGGTGGGAGAGCTTTCTGCCTCCACCAGTCGATCCATCAGGATCTGCACATCTTCGTCGCGAATCTGACTGATGTTCAAGGCGCCTAACACCGGCAACACATGCAAGT
>VEQI01000188.1 GCA_018883305.1 Limnohabitans sp.
CTTGGCGATAAGCCACCGCTTGCTTGGACAGGTCGTCATAAATGATCAAGGCGTCTTGACCGCGGTCGCGGAAGTATTCGCCCATGGTGCAGCCGGAATAGGCCGACACGTATTGCATCGCTGCAGATTCAGACGCCGAAGCGGCCACCACGATGGTGTAGTCCATCGCGCCAGCTTGTTCGAGAGCACGCACCACGTTCTTGATCGACGACGCCTTCTGACCGATGGCGACGTAGATACAGGTCATGTTCTGACCTTTTTGGTTGATGATGGCGTCGATGGCGACAGCGGTCTTACCCGTCTGACGGTCACCAATGATCAGCTCGCGCTGGCCTCGACCGATCGGCACCATGGAGTCGATGGACTTCAGGCCGGTCTGCATCGGCTGGCTGACGGACTGACGTGCGATCACGCCCGGGGCCACCTTTTCGATCACGTCGGTCATCTTGGCGTTGATCGGGCCTTTGCCGTCAATGGGTTGACCCAGTGCGTTGACCACGCGGCCAATCAGCTCGGGGCCCACCGGCACTTCCAGAATGCGGCCCGTGCATTTGACGGTGTCGCCTTCGGAGATGTGCTCGTACTCGCCCAAAATCACCGCACCCACCGAGTCACGCTCGAGGTTCAGCGCCAGGCCGAAGGTGTTGTTGGGGAACTCCAGCATTTCACCCTGCATCACATCGGACAGGCCGTGGATGCGGCAGATACCGTCGGTGACGGAGATCACGGTGCCTTGATTGCGGATATCGGCACTGGCGGACAGGCCCTGGATGCGGCTCTTGATCAGCTCAGAAATTTCTGCGGGATTGAGTTGCATGACTCTTTCCTTTTCCTTGGTTTGGCCAACGTGGCAAGCCTGAGTGGCTTACGACGTCAGCGCGACTTTCATTTGTTCCAGACGGGCCTTGACCGATGTGTCGAGCACCTCGTCACCCACCACCACGCGAATGCCCCCGATCAGATCGGGTTGCACGTCGACAGAGACATTCAGCTTGCGACCGAAACGCTTCTCCAGCACCGAGGACAGATCGGCCACGGCGGCGGCATCCAGCGGGAAGGCGCTGCCAACCACGGCGTCAGACGACCCACCCTGTGCATTCTTGAGCGCGCGGAACTGGGCCGCGATCTCGGGCAGGGCGGCCAGACGGCCGTTGCTGATGACGGTGCGCACAAACTGCTGGGCCAGATCAGGCCAGGTCGTCTTGGCAACGCCTGCGATCAGATCCGTGACCTGCTGCTCGCTCACCTTGGGGTGATCGGCAAACTGGCGCAGCTCCGGGTCGGCTGCAATGACGGCCAGCTCATCGAGCCAGGCAGCCGTGCCGTCGAGCGCGGAACCAGAAGCCTTGAACAAGGCTTCGGCGTACGGGCGGGCAATGGTGGCAAGTTCAGCCATGGGATCCTCTTACAGCTCGGTCTTCAGGCGGGAAAGCAAGTCGGCGTGAACGCCAGCGTTGACTTCCTTGCGAAGAATCTGCTCGGCCCCCTTGACTGCCAGCGCCGCCACTTGGTCGCGCAGGGTCTCGCGAGCCTTGACGATCTGCTGATCAGCTTCGGCGCGGGCAGCGGCAACGATCTTGGCAGCCTCGTCGTTGGCACGAGCCTTGGCTTCCTCGATGATGGTCTGAGCGCGACGCTCGGCGTCAGCCAGGCGAGCAGCAGACTCATCGCGCGACTTGGCCAACTCCTGCTCGACGCGCTGGTTGGCGGCATTGAGTTCAGTCTTGGCACGGTCGGCGGCGGCCAGGCCGTCGGCGATCTTGTTGGCACGCTCATCCAGGGCGGCGGCGATCGGCGGCCACACGAACTTCATCGTGAACCAGACCAGGATCGCAAAGACGACCGCTTGGACGAACAGGGTTGCGTTGATACTCACGACAACACCTTTCTATGGGTGGTTGCGGGAATTACTTCAGGACGAAGGGGTTCGCGAAGGCGAACATCATGGCAATACCCACGCCGATCAGGAAAGCGGCGTCGATCAGACCAGCCAGCAGGAACATCTTGGTCTGCAGCTCGTTCATGAGCTCAGGCTGGCGTGCGGCGGATTCGAGGTACTTGCTGCCCATGATGCCGATACCGATACAAGCGCCAATGGCGCCCAGACCAATGATCAGGCCGGCGGCGAGTGCGACAAAACCGAGAACGTGTTCCATGTGATGCTCCTAGAGGTTGTGATGGAAGGTTGAAAGAAAACGGTTGGGTACGACGCTTTAGTGGGCGTCGTGGGCTTGTCCGATGTAGACCAGGGTCAGCATCATGAAGATGAAGGCCTGCAGGGCGACAATCAGGATGTGGAAGATGGCCCAAATGGAGCCAGCAATGATGTGGCCGACCGGCAGCAGCACGCCCGAGAGGGAAGCAGCCGCTGCACCACCCATCAGGGCGATCAGCATGAAAATGAGTTCGCCGGCATACATGTTGCCGAACAGTCGCATGCCGTGCGACACCGTCTTGGCCACGAATTCAATCATCTGGAAGACGAAGTTGAAAGGCCACAGGATGGGGTGTGCGCCAAAGGGTGCCGTGGTCAGCTCATGGAACCAGCCACCCAGGCCTTTGATCTTGATGTTGTAGTAGATGCAGATCAGCAACACCGACACCGACAAACCCAGGGTGCTGGAGAGGTCGGCGGTGGGCACCACGCGGAAATAGTGGATGGTGTGATCCAGGCCAGTGGCAGAGAAAACGCCATGAAACAGATCCACCGGCAAGAAGTCCATGGAGTTCATCAGGAACACCCAGACGAAGACGGTGAGCGCCAGGGGCGACACCAGCTTGCGACTCTCGGCGTTGTGAATGATGCCTTTGGCCTGGGTATCAACCATTTCGACCAGGATCTCAACCGCTGCCTGAAAGCGACCCGGCGCCCCCGAAGTGGCCGACTTGGCAGCACGCCACAGCATGAAGCAACCCACCACACCCAGCAGCAATGACCAGAAAATGGAATCCAGATTGAACACCGAGAAGTCAACCACGCCGGCCATCTTCTGGTTCTGAAGGTGGGTCAGATGGTGACCGATGTATTCACCGGCGGTAGGGGCGTTTTCAGAAGCGGACATGTTCAGTACGGCTTTAGGTTTTGACCTGCGGGTGGAACACACGGCGCCAAGCCAGCGCCACCCAATACACCTTCATCGTTACAACCAAGCCCACCAACATGGCAGGCCAACTCAATTCATGGATCACCCGGTTGGCCAGTCCAAGCATGGCCACCGTGAGGGCAATCTTGACCATTTCCCACACAAAGAACCCCAGAACAGCCGCTCCGGCATGGAGCGCATTGAGCCGACTGGTCAGGCCACGTGCAAAAAAGGCCGCTGGAATCACCACCGCGAGGGCACCGTAGCCAGCAGAAACGCCAACCGACGTCTTGCCAGACACACCCCAGGCCACCAGCGCCACCAGCAGACCCACTATCAACTGGGCCACCACCACTCTCCAGACGGACAGCAGTGGCTGGGTGCGACGCAAGGCCTGAACCTGCTCCGCCGTGAGGGGCGTGAACGCCTCTTCGGTGGTGTCAGGGGTATCCCACGTGGATTCGGGCTGGATTCTGGTCATGTTTGTTTACGCCCAGGTTACATCCCGATAATTCCGCAAAGCATCGCATTGTACGAGATTCCCTCAGGCGTTTCGGAAAAACCCTGAGCCACGGCGTCCCACCGCGTCTGTTCGAAACCCCACGACGATAATCAGCCCCATGTTTTCCACCCCAGATCTCTCCTTTTTGCCCGACTCGCCTTGTTACCTCAATGGCGAGATTGGCCCGCTGCGCGAAGCGCGCATCAGCGTGCTCGACCGTGGCTTCATCTTTGGTGACGGGGTCTATGAAGTGGTCCCGGTCTACGGCGGCCGCCCGTTCCGACTGGCGCAGCATCTGGCCCGCCTGAGCCGCTCGCTGGACGAAATCCGCATTCCCAATCCCCACGATGCCGCCGGCTGGCAAGCCCTGATCGAGCGGCTGGTACTGGCCAATGCCACCCACCTGGGCCGCGCGCCGCACGAAGTCGACCAATTTGTCTACTTGCAGATCAGCCGCGGCGTGGCACCCCGTGACCATGCCATGCCGCCCGGCCTGACCCCCACCGTGTTCGCCATGGTGCAGCCGCTCAAACCCGTCCCGCCCGCACAGCGCATCAGCGGGGTGGCGTGCGTGAGCGCTGACGATTTTCGTTGGGAAAAGGCCCACATCAAGAGCACCAGCCTGCTGGGCGCCGTGCTCTCGCGCCAGATCAGTGCGGACGTGGGCGCCACAGAAACCGTGATGTTCCGCCAGGGCTTTCTGAGTGAGGCCTCGTCCAGCAATGTCTGGGTGGTGATGCAGGGCAAGGTGTTCGGGCCACCCAAGGATCACCTGGTGCTGGAAGGCATTCGGTATGGGTTGATGGAACAACTGTGCCAACGCCAAGGGATTGCCTTCGAGCTGCGTCGCATCAGTCGCGCTGACGTCCTGTCTGCGGATGAGTTGCTCCTGAGCTCGGCCACCAAGGAGGTATTGGCCATCACCACGCTGGATGGCCGGCCGGTAGGCCATGGCCCCCTGGCGGGCAAACCGGGTCCGGTGTATGCGCAACTCTACGAGGCCTATCAACTGGCCAAGCAAGCCGCTTGATTGCCCGACTGCTGTGGATCACCCGGCGAACCCTGCGCACTGGCCAGACACCGGCTGTCCTATTGAGTTTTGCCTGAATGCATCCAGTTGAGACGTCAAGCCCCGCCAACCACATCGCTCCATGACCACCTCGCCCCCCTCCCGCGATGCCGCCACCCCTGACCCTCGGCGTGACTCGCTGATCGACTATCCCTGTGCCTTTCCCATCAAGGTCATGGGGCTCAGAGTGGATGGCTTTGAGCTCGCCATGACGGAAATCGCCCGGCGCCACGACCCCGGGTTTGATGCCTCCACGCTGGAAATCCGCCAAAGCAAGGGCGGCAACTATCTGGGTGTGACGCTGACGGTACAAGCCACCAGTCGGGCGCAGCTGGATGCGCTGTATCTGGAACTGACAGGGCATCCGCTGGTCAAAGTGGTGCTCTGATCGGGGGGGAACGCCATGACGGCCGAAACACCTGCCTCCCCAGGCCTTGTGCCAGATCGTCCGGCGATCCAGGCCCCGTCCGTGCGTTTTTTAGGTCAGCAGGATTACCCGCCGCTGTACCAGGCCATGCAGGACTTCACGGCCCAAAGAGACGCCAACACGGACGACATCATCTGGGTATGCGAACACCCCCCCACCTTTACCCAGGGGCTGGCTGGCAAAGACGATCATTTGCTGGCCCCGGGCGAGATTCCCGTCGTCGCCACCAACCGCGGCGGGCAAGTCACTTACCATGGGCCGGGCCAGGTGGTAGCCTATCCGCTGATCGACTTGCAACGCGCCGGCTACTACGTCAAGGAATACGTGTTCCGGATCGAGGAGGCCGTGATCCGCACGCTGCGAGTGCTGGGTGTCACCGGTCATCGGGTGCGCGGCGCCCCCGGCATTTATGTGCGTCTGGACAACCCGGGCAGCCATGCGCAACTCCCTGTGACCGCCGCCCCCGATGCCCCACCCGACTTCACCGGCCTGGGCAAGATCGCCGCCTTGGGCATCAAGGTGAGTCGCCACTGCACCTACCACGGTGTGGCGCTCAACGTGGCCATGGACCTCAGCCCCTTTGAGCGCATCAACCCTTGCGGTTACGCAGGTTTGCGCACGGTCGACCTTTCTACAATCGGGGTTTCGGTCAGCTGGCAAGAGGCGGCCGAGTTGCTTGGCGCCAAACTGGCTGCCGCGCTGGCCCCTTGAATCAGATTGCCGACCTCGAACCCCCCGATCCGGCCCCTCACCTTGGAACCGTCCTGATGGCAACACGCGAAAACCCGGTTGTGCGCGAAGCGCAATCCACCGAGCAGTACAACCCCTCGGCCAAACAAAAGGCCGCGGCCAAGCTCTCCCGCATTCCCGTCAAGGTCCAGCCGGGCGAGGTGCTGAAAAAGCCTGACTGGATTCGCGTGAAGGCCGGTTCGGCCAGCAGCCGTTTCTACGAAATCAAAGACATTCTGCGTAGCAACCATCTGGTCACGGTGTGCGAGGAAGCCTCTTGCCCCAACATTGGCGAATGTTTTGGCAAGGGCACGGCCACCTTCATGATCATGGGTGACAAGTGCACGCGTCGCTGTCCGTTCTGCGATGTGGGTCACGGCCGTCCCGACCCGCTGGATACCCAGGAACCCGAGAACCTGGCTCGCACCATTGCGGCCTTGAAGCTGCAATATGTGGTCATCACCAGCGTGGATCGTGACGATCTGCGAGACGGCGGCAGCCAGCACTTTGTCGACTGCATCCGTCGCACCCGTGAGCTCTCACCCGCCACGCGTATCGAAATCCTGGTGCCCGATTTCCGTGGCCGTGACGACCGCGCCCTGGAGATCCTCAAAGCCGCACCGCCAGATGTGATGAACCACAACCTGGAAACCGTGCCTCGCCTGTACCGTGAAGCGCGCCCCGGCAGTGATTACGCCTTCAGCCTGAACCTGCTGAAAAAATTCAAGGCCCTGTTCCCCGACGTGTCCACCAAGAGCGGCCTGATGGTGGGCCTGGGTGAGACGGACGAGGAAATTCTGGAGGTGATGCGCGACATGCGGGCGCACCACATCGACATGCTGACCATCGGCCAGTACCTGGCACCCAGCACCAGCCACCTGCCGGTACGCCGCTATGTCCATCCTGACCCGTTCAAGATG
>VEQI01000003.1 GCA_018883305.1 Limnohabitans sp.
GCGTCCAGGTAAACCGGGCCGGCGCCGTCCATCACGAAGTGGGCATGGCGGGTGGCAGCGCAGTTGGGGATCATGGCCACGGGCTTGCTGGCGGCGTGGGTGGGGTACATCTTGATCTTGACGTCCAGCACCGTGGTGAGGCCACCCAGGCCTTGCGCGCCAATGCCCAGGGCGTTGACCTTGTCATGCAGTTCCAGGCGCAGTTCCTCGACCTGGGAAAGTTTCTCGCCACGCGAGGCCTTGGCCTGCAGTTCGTACATGTCCAGGTCGTCCATCAGGCTTTCCTTGGCCATCAGCACGGCTTTTTCGGCCGTCCCGCCAATGCCGATGCCCAGCATGCCGGGCGGGCACCAGCCGGCGCCCATGGTGGGCACCGTCTTGAGCACCCAGTCCACCACGCTGTCACTGGGGTTGAGCATGACCATCTTAGACTTGTTCTCACTGCCGCCGCCCTTGGCCGCCACGGTGATGTCCAGTTTGTCACCGGCCACGATCTCGGTGAAGATGACGGCGGGGGTGTTGTCCTTGGTGTTTTTGCGCAGGAATTGCGGGTCATCCACCACCGAGGCGCGCAGCATGTTGTCCGGATGGTTGTAGCCACGGCGCACGCCCTCGTTGATGGCGTCTTCCAGCGTGCCTTTGAAGCCTTCCAGGCGCACGCCCATGCCAATCTTGAGGAACACGTTGACGATGCCGGTGTCCTGGCAAATGGGGCGGTGGCCCATGGCGCTCATCTTGCTGTTGGTCAGGATCTGAGCAATGGCGTCCTTGGCCGCTGGCGACTGCTCACGCTCATAGGCGCGGGCCAGGTGGGCAATGTAGTCGCTCGGGTGATAGTAGCTGATGTACTGCAGGGCAGCGGCAACAGATTCGATCAGATCGTCTTGGCGGATGATGGTCATGGCGGTGTGCGCGGGGCGCATAAGTGATGGAGCCGGAAATGGGGGATTTTAGGGAAGAAACCCGTACGACAGCACTCAGGGCCTATGTCAGCACCGTGTTAGTCAGTAGCCTGTAAGAGCCTGGCGCGACAGTCCCGCTGTTGAGCGAATTTCATTTTCCGAGGAGACCCCACCCATGAGCACGCCCGAGACCGCCCTCTACAACCCGCCTGCGGACTTTGCCAAAAACGCGGCCGTGTCCGGTTTTGCCGCCTATGAAGCGCTGTGCAAGCAAGCGGACCAGGATTACGAAGGCTTTTGGGCGGCCCAGGCCAAGCGCCTGCTGAGCTGGAAAAAACCTTTCACCAAGGTCCTCAATGAAAGCAATGCCCCGTTCTTCAAGTGGTTTGAAGATGGCACGCTGAATGCCTCTTACAACTGCCTGGATCGCAACATTGAGCGCGGCCTGGGCGACAAGACCGCCATCATTTTTGAAGCCGATGGCGGCGAAGTTACCAAGGTCACCTACAGCCAGCTGCTGGCCAAGACCTGCCAATACGCCAACACGCTCAAAAGCCTGGGCGTGAAAAAAGGCGACCGCGTGATGATCTACATCGCCATGTCGGTGGACGGCGTGGCCGCCATGCAGGCCTGTGCCCGCATTGGGGCGACTCATTCGGTGGTGTTCGGCGGCTTCTCCGCCCAGTCACTGCGTGACCGCATCGAGGACACCGGTGCCGTGGCGCTCATCACGGCCGACTGCCAGGTGCGCGGCGGCAAGCAGCTGCCCCTGAAAGCCATCGTCGATGAAGCACTCACCCTGGGCGGCTGCGACAGCATCAAGAACGTGCTGGTCGTCAACCGTGGCAATGCCAAGATTGACATGAAAGCCGGTCGCGACCTGTGGATGCACGAGGTGGCCGACAAACAACCCACCACCTGCGAGCCCGAGTGGGTCGAGGCCGAGCATCCGCTGTTTTTGCTCTACACCTCCGGCTCCACCGGCAAGCCTAAAGGTGTGCAGCACTCCACCGGCGGCTACCTGCTGCATGCAGCCCTCACCACCGAGTGGACCTTCGACCTGAAAGCCAACGATGTGTTCTGGTGCACCGCCGACATCGGCTGGGTGACGGGCCACACCTACATCACCTACGGCCCGCTGGCCCTGGGTGGCACCGAGATCGTGTTCGAAGGCGTGCCCACCTACCCGGACGCTGGCCGCTTCTGGAAGATGATCCAGGATCACCAAGTCACCGTGTTCTACACCGCGCCCACGGCCATCCGCTCGCTCATCAAGGCGGCAGAGTCCAACGACGCTGTGCACCCCAAGAGCTACAACCTCAAGAGCCTGCGCCTCTTGGGCTCGGTGGGCGAGCCCATCAACCCGGCCGCCTGGGAGTGGTATCACAAGCACGTGGGCGGCGGCCGTTGCCCCATCGTGGACACCTTCTGGCAGACCGAAACCGGTGGCCACATGATCACCCCGCTGCCGGGCGCCACCACCCTGGTGCCGGGCTCGTGCACGCTGCCCTTCCCGGGCATCCAGGCCGCCATCGTCGATGAGACGGGCAAGGACGTGCCCAACGGGCAGGGCGGCATTTTGGTGGTCAAGCGCCCCTGGCCGTCCATGATCCGCAACATCTGGGGCGACCCTGAGCGTTTCAAGAAAAGCTACTACCCCGATGACTTCAAGGGCAAGTATTACCTGGCCGGCGACGGCGCCATTCGCGACGAGAAGACCGGGTATTTCACCATCACTGGTCGTATCGACGACGTGCTGAACGTGTCGGGCCACCGCATGGGTACGATGGAAATCGAATCTGCCCTGGTCAGCTGCACCGAGCTGGTGGCCGAAGCCGCGGTGGTGGGCCGCCCTGATGACACCACCGGCGAGGCCGTGGTGGCCTTCGTGGTGCTCAAGCGCCCGCGCCCCACCGGCGACGAGGCCAAGGCCATCGCCAAGACACTGCGCGACCACGTGGGCAAGGAGATCGGCCCGATCGCCAAGCCCAAGGACATCCGTTTTGGCGACAACCTGCCCAAGACCCGTTCCGGCAAGATCATGCGCCGCTTGCTGCGTTCCATCGCCAAGGGCGAGGCCATCACGCAGGATACCTCCACGCTGGAGAACCCGGCCATTCTGGATCAGTTGTCCGAGAACAACTGATCGTGTCGGGCCCAGGCCTCCTCCTGGGGCCAGGCAATAAAAAAAACCCCGGTGCCTCGCGGCAGCGGGGTTTTTTGCTGGGTTTGCGCTGAATTACTTCTGGCTCAGCACCCAGGCGGCCAATTTCTTGGCTTCAGCTTCCGAGACTTGTGGGTTGGCGGGCATGGGAACAGCGCCCCATACACCCGAGCCGCCCTTTTGAATCTTGGTGGCCAGCGCATCGGCAGCGCCTTTGTCAGCGGCGTACTTCTTGGCCACATCTTTGTAAGCGGGGCCCACGAGTTTGCGGTCCACGGCGTGGCAGGCCATGCAGTTTTTGGCGGTGGCCAGGGCTTGGTCCGCGACAGCCGGCAGTGCCAGCAGCGAGCCAGCAGCCACGACCAGCATGGACAAGTGTTGCTTGAGTTTCATATCGGTCCTTTCAAGTAGCAATGATGAAATATAAGGGACAACAAGCTGCTTAGTAGCAGCTGTCGGATGGGAAGTTGTCCAGCACCGCACCCTTGCTGGCACTGGCGGCGTTGAAGGCAAACTTGGCCTGAACGCCACGCAGGTAACGCGGTGCGGGGGCCTTCCAGCCCGCACGACGCTTGGCCAGCTCGGTGTCATCGACGTTGAGTTGGAGCACCTGCTTGTGCGCGTCGATGGTGATGGAGTCACCCTCATGCACCAGGGCGATATTGCCGCCAGCAGCTGCTTCGGGTGCCACATGGCCGACCACCATCCCCCAGGTGCCGCCCGAGAAACGGCCGTCGGTGATGAGGCCCACGCTTTCGCCCAGACCAGCGCCGATGAGTGCGCCTGTGGGGGCCAGCATTTCCGGCATGCCGGGACCACCCTTGGGGCCGAGATAGCGCAGAACCATGACATCACCCGCTTTGATCTTGCCATCCAGGATGGCCTTGAGGGCGGATTGCTCGTCGTCGAACACTCGGGCCGGGCCGGTGATGACCGGATTCTTCAGGCCAGTGATCTTGGCCACAGCACCTTCGGGAGACAGGTTGCCTTTGAGGATGGCCAGGTGACCTTCCGCATACAAGGCTTTGTCGATGGTGCGGATCACGTCCTGATTGGCCGGCGGCACATCGGGCACATCCTTGAGCGTTTCGGCGATGGTTTTGCCGGTGACGGTCATGCAGTCGCCGTGCAGCAAGCCGGCGTTGAGCAACACCTTCATGACCTGCGGAATGCCGCCGGCCTTGTGCAGGTCCACCGCCAGGTAGCGGCCGCTGGGCTTGAGGTCACAAATGACCGGCACTTTGCGGCGCACGCGCTCGAAGTCGTCAATGGTCCACTCCACGCCGGCGGCGTGGGCGATGGCCAGGAAGTGCAGCACCGCGTTGGTGGAGCCGCCGGTGGCCATGATGACGGTGACGGCGTTCTCAATGGCTTGACGGGTGACGATGTCACGCGGCTTGAGGTCTTTCTTGATGGCCTCGATCAGCACGCGGGCGGACTCCTTGGCGGAGTTTTGCTTTTCGTCGTGCGGGTTGGCCATGGTGGAGGAATAGGGCAGCGACATGCCCATGGCCTCGAAGGCGCTGGACATGGTGTTGGCGGTGTACATGCCGCCGCACGAACCGGTGCCGGGGATGGCACGCTTTTCAATTTCCAGCAGGTCGTTGTCGCTCAGTTTGCCCGCAGCGTTCTCGCCCACGGCTTCAAAGACGCTCACGATGTTGAGCTCTTTGCCCTGGTAGTGGCCGGGCAGGATGGTGCCACCGTACACGTACACCGCCGGCACATTGGCACGCAGGATGCCCATCATGCCGCCTGGCATGTTTTTGTCGCAGCCACCGACCACCAGCACGCCATCCATCCACTGGCCTTGCACGCAGGTTTCAATGCAGTCCGCGATGACTTCACGGCTGACCAGGCTGTACTTCATGCCCTCGGTGCCCATGGCCATGCCGTCAGAGATGGTGGGGGTGCCGAAGATCTGGGCATTGCCACCCGCTTCTTCGATGCCGGCCACGGCGGCGTCCGCCAGTTTTTGCAAGCCGCTGTTGCAGGGCGTGATGGTGCTGTGACCGTTGGCCACGCCCACCATGGGCTTGACGAAGTCGCTTTGCTCGTAGCCCATGGCGTAGTACATGGAACGGTTGGGTGCGCGCGACTTGCCCTCGGTGATGTTGGCCGAGCGACGGTTGATCTTGATGGGTTTGGTGTCCATGGGCGACTAGCAATAAAAAAAGACGGAGAAAAACGAGTGTAACGCTGGACGTCCATGCACAATAGTCCCCATGTTGATTCACCCCGAATTCAATCCGGTGGCCCTGCAGGTTGGCCCATTGGCCATTCATTGGTATGGCGTGACCTATCTGGCGGCGTTTGCCCTGTTTGTGCTGCTGGCGCGCGTACGGCTGCGACACCCCACTTTTGCCCAGGCGGTCCCCCCCTGGCGCCCCAGCGACGTGGAAGATCTGCTGTTTTGGGGCGTGATGGGGGTGATTGTGGGCGGGCGCCTGGGGTATTGCCTGTTTTATAAACCCGGTTATTACGCCACCCACCCGCTGGAGGTGCTGTACGTCTGGCAAGGCGGGATGAGCTTTCATGGTGGGATGCTGGGCGTGACGGGGGCCATGGCCCTGTGGGCGCGCAGCCGTGGCAGAGCCTGGTTGTCCGTCATGGACTTCATTGCGCCTTGCGTGCCCACGGGTTTGGCTGCCGGGCGGGTGGGTAACTTCATCAATGGCGAGTTATGGGGGCGCCTGGCCGACCCCTCCCTGCCCTGGGGCATGGTGTTCCCGCACAGCGGCACCTCTTTGCCTCGCCACCCGTCCCAGATCTACCAGTTCTTGCTGGAAGGCCTGCTGCTGTATGTGTTGCTTTGGTGGTTTGCCCGCCGACCCCGGCCGCTGGGCGCAGTGTCCGGGGCGTTTTTGCTGGGTTACGGGGTCTTTCGCTTTCTGGCCGAATACTTCCGTGAGCCCGACGCCCACCTGGGACTGTTGTCCTTGGGCATGAGCATGGGGCAGTGGTTGTGCGTGCCCATGGTGCTGGTGGGGGCGGGTGTGTTGGTCTGGTCACATCGGCGGGCATAATGCGCTTCATTCACCCGGGTGACTGATCGTCCCGGGGCTTGCGCCCAGAATCCAGGCGCGACCACCAGGGGCCCCAGGCTCCGCGGTGAGTCCGCCGACCTGAAGCAGGAGACACTCATGAGCACTGTCCTCAATCGCAGAACGCTGTTGCGTGTGGGCGTGGCTTCGGCCGCAGCCGCCACCTGGCCCGTGTTGGCTGATCCCAATTGGCCCACCAAGCCCGTCACCCTGGTGGTGCCTTTTCCGGCTGGCGGTGGCACCGATGCCTTTGCCCGTCCGTTGTCGGCCCAGTTCTCCAAACTGACCGGCAAGCAACTGGTGATTGACAACCGCGGTGGTGCGGGCGGCAACCTGGGCGCTGGTGTGGCTGCCAAGGCCGCCCCTGATGGCTACACCCTGTTCATGGGCGCGGTGCATCACTCCATCGCCCCGTCCATGTATCCCCGGCTGGATTACGACCTGGAGAAAGACTTTGTGCCGCTGGCCCTCTTGGCGGTGGTGCCACAGGTGCTGGTGGTCAATCCGCGCAAACTGCCCGGCGATTTCAAGGCCTTCATGGAAGCGGTGCACAAGTCGCCCGGCCAATACAACTACGGTTCGGCCGGTGGTGGTACCTCGCACCACCTGGCGGGTGAGTTGTTCAAAATCCAGAGCAAGACCTTCATCACCCACATTCCTTATCGGGGGGCGGGGCCCGCGCTCCAAGACTTGATCGCGGGCAATGTGGACATGATGTTCGATGGTCTGGGGTCATCGGCGCAACACATCAAGTCGGGGCGGGTCAAGGCATTGATGGTCTCCGGCGCCAAGCGCAATCCCGCATTCCCCGACGTGCCCTGCGCTGCCGAAGTGGGGCTGCCCGATTACACCGTGACCACCTGGTATGGCCTGTGGGCACCCCGTGGCATCACGGCCGAGGTGCAGGCCCGCATTCTTGAAGAGGTGCGCCGCGTGGCAGTCACCGATGACATCAAGGCCGCATGGCAAGCCAATGGCGCTGAATTCCCCAACACCACAGGCGCGGCCTTTGGCACCTTTGTCAATGGCGAGATCCGTCGTTGGGCGGCAGTGGTCAAAGCCTCGGGTGCCAAGCTGGACTGAAAGACTTTCATCTCCCTCTCATCATGAAGAACGAAAACTTGTTTGCCGCCTTGCGCGCGGCTTTCCCTGCCCGGTTGGACGACATTGCCGTGGAGACCGACAACGGCCTGTGTTACAGCTGGCGCGACCTGGACCGTGCCAGCGCCATGATGGCCAACTTGCTGGTGCAGCTGGACATCCCGCCCGCTTCACGCATTGCGGTGCAGGTGGAAAAATCCGTCGAGGCGATGATTCTGTATCTCGCCACCTTGCGCGCGGGCCATGTGTTTTTGCCACTCAACACGGCCTATCAAAGCGCCGAAATTGAATACTTCATCGGCAACGCCGAGCCTGCCGTGGTGGTGTGCACTGGGCGCAACTTCGGCTGGGTGAGCCCCATTGCCTTCAAGGCGGGCACGCGCCATGTGTTCACCTTGAATGATGACCGCACCGGCTCACTGCTGGAACGTGCTGCCCATTGCAGTGATCGCCATACACCGGCAGTGCGTCGCGGCAGCGATCTGGCGGCCATTCTCTACACCAGTGGCACCACTGGTCGCAGCAAGGGCGCCATGCTCACGCATGACAACCTGCACAGCAATGCGGCCATGCTGAAAGATTACTGGGGTTGGGTGCCGGGCGATGTGCTGGTTCATGCCTTGCCCATCTTCCATGTGCACGGCCTCTTTGTGGCCATTCATGGTGCTTTGCTCAATGGCAGCAAGATGCTGTGGCATGCCAAGTTCGACCCCAAGCGTGTCTTGGCGGATTTGCCACGTGCCACGGTGTTCATGGGAGTGCCCACGCTGTATGTGCGCATGCTGGCTGAACCCACACTCAACAAAGACACCACGCGCCACATGCGCCTGTTCATTGCCGGCTCAGCGCCCTTGCTGATTGAGACTTTCCAAGCCTGGCAAGAACGCACGGGCCACACCATCCTGGAGCGGTACGGCATGAGTGAAACCATCATGCTGACCTCCAACCCCTACCGGGCTGACAAGCGGCATGGCGGTCAGGATGAACGCCGTGGTGGCACGGTGGGCTTCCCCTTGCCGGGCGTGTCCCTGCGCGTGGTGGACGACGCCGGCCAACCGGTGTCCGTGGATGAAATTGGTGGCATTCAGGTCAAGGGGCCCAACGTGTTTCCCGGCTACTGGCGCATGCCCGAAAAAACCGCGGAAGAGTTCACCGCGGATGGCTACTTCAAGACCGGGGACGTCGGCAAAGTGGACGCCCGTGACTATGTGACTATCGTGGGGCGCAGCAAGGACCTGATCATCAGCGGCGGCTATAACGTCTATCCGGCTGAAATTGAGGGCTACATCAACGAGATGTCTGGTGTGGCTGAAAGTGCGGTGGTGGGGGTACCCCACCCCGACTTTGGCGAAGTGGGCGTGGCCGTGGTGATCGCCAAGCCAGGTGCCAAGCTCAATGCCGAGGCGATCATTGCGGACCTCAAGTCCAAGCTGGCCAACTTCAAGATTCCCAAGCAGTGTTATGTGGTGGCTGAGTTGCCGCGCAATGCCATGGGGAAGGTGCAGAAGAATCTGCTGAGGGATCAGCACAAGGGGTTGTTTGCCTGAGTGGGCGTTATCGGGGAGTGGACATTCGTCCCTTCACCGTAGCCCTCAACCCAATGAACGCAACGTGTGGGTGTTCAAACTGGTGGAGAGGCCTGGTGATTCGGTTGAAACAGTGGGCCCCCTTGCCTACACTAGACTCATCGGACCCGAGGTCGGACGATCTGGCAGCTCAAGTTTGAACTCGCGCTTGAGAATGGCCTGAATCTCTTCATAGCAACAACCAAAGCGCAGCACCCGACGTGTGCCCATCTCGATGATGGTGCTGCCCACCAGCCATGGGTTGGCGTACTTGCATTGACCATGGTCGACGTTGATGTCCACTTGCGCCAGCACTTCCTGCTCAATGTCTTGCAAGCGAAACTTGTTGCCGGTGAGAGAGCGATTGGCGGAAGACCCCATCAGTGGAACGCCGGCTTCAAACGCAATGCGTGACAGCGCGTTGTGCAGATCGCCTGCATTGAGCAGCAGATCCATGGTGTTGCCCTTGGTGGAGCGACGCAAGGCGCCAAACTCCACCGTGCGCAGAAAGTCGTGATCGGCTCGGTACGGTCCGACGATGGACAGGGGCAAATTGTGATCAAGAATGATGCATTTCACCAAATCCCGATCAAGTGCATCGGCCTCGATCAACTCCGAGAACGTATCCCAGGTGCCAAGAACGCCGTTGGGCTTGGCGTTGCTGCGGTTTTTGATTTCGTAAATGCGTTCAACGGCGCGAGCTGTGTGTCCGAAGATGGCGTAAGACACATCAAAGGGCACGATGCCCACACCGCCAGCTTGCATCAGGCGAAAAATTTCTCGGGCTTGTGCTTGCAGTTCAGCGCCTGTGGGGACATGGCCGTTTCCAAGGAGTTTCATAGTGGGACTCTGGCAAAAGTGTGATGAAGTATTGATCGAGCCGTGAAAGGGATGGCCACTATTCGGGTTTGAGGTTGGCTTCCTGAACAACACCGATGCTGCGCTCCAGGTCGGCGGCCAACAGTGTGCGCAGATCATCCGGGGTGCCAGGTCGCAACACATATCCTTGTGATGCAAACCGAGTCTGCGCGACCTTGTCTTGCAGTGACTTGGTCAAGGCCGCATTCAGTGTCTGCACAACGGCGGAAGGTGTGCCTTGCGGCGCAAAAAGGCCATACCACAGCTCCACCTCGTAGCCCGGCACACCGGATTCCGCCACGGTGGGTACCTCTGGCAACAAGGGGGAGCGCTTGGCAGCAGCCACGGCCAGGATGCGGAGCTTGCCGCTGTCAATGAATGGCTTGGCGCTGGACAGGGTGAGGATGGCCGCCTGGGTATGGCCGGCCACCACATCGCTCATGGCTGGACCAGCCCCTTTGTATTGCACATGGGTGATTTTCACCCCAGTCATTTTGTTGAATAACTCCGAGGCCAGGTGATGCGGGGTGCCGTTACCGGGGGCACTCCAATTCAAGGCAGCGGGTTTGGCTTTGGCCAGCGCAATCAGCTCCTGTACCGAATGGACCTGAATGGCAGGATTGACCACGAGCACCAGGGGCGCGGTGGCGACCAAGCCGATGGGCGCAAACGATTTCACCGGATCAAACGGCAGCGTTTTGTACAGCGCCTGATTGATCGACAAGGTGTTGGAGCCAAACAGGATGGTGTAGCCATCCGCCGGTGATTTGGCAACCAGGTCCGAGCCAATGTTGCCACCAGCCCCTCCCTTGTTTTCCACCACCATGGGTTGTCCCAGCAGCTCGCCGAGCTTGGGCGAGATTTCACGCGCCAGGATGTCCGTGCCACCGCCCACGGCAAATGGCACCAGCAATTTGATGGGACGATCTGGAAATTTTTGCGCCCAGGTGGCGCCGCACAGCGCCAGAGCGCTGGTGGCGAGCAACGCACGACGTGCAAGACGGGTGAGGAGAGGAGGCGTCATGGTTGAAAAATCTCCAAGTGCGTTCTGACGGGCATGATGACGAACGGGCAGGGTGAGCAAACGATCAAGCGGGCGGAATCGACACGCCAAAATGACGCGCCAGCACATCGCCGATCAATTCGTAGCAAGCACCCTTGCGCACCACTTCCAGGGTGTCAAAGTTGATGAGCGTGGCCGATCGCTGATAGGTGTGGTACTTGCGCAAACCGTAATCAATGACAGTGTCGGCGATCGAGAGCAATTCTTGCGGGATGTCTTGCACGCGAAACTTGGTGCCGGTGTTGGTCAGGTTGGAAGAGGACCCGAAGATGGGGAAGTTCTCTTCGCGGCTGAGTTGGCACAAGGCAGCATGAAACGGCCCGGCGTTGACCAGCATGGCAATGGTTCCGTCCTTGGAGCTGCCGGCCAGGGAGGCGGGGTCCAGCCGCTGCATCAGCGGGTGGTCTGGCCGATACGGCGCAATCACGCCCAACGGCAAGTCGTATTCTTCCGTCAGGGCCGTGATCATGGCTGCAGCCCGATCACTCACCTGATGCAAGCTGCGGTGAATGGCCATGTCGCCCACCATGGCGTTGAGTTTGGTGGGGGCTCGCCCCTTGGTGTGGAAAATTTTTTGTAATGACGCTTGCGAACCGCCGGCGATGGTGTAGCCCACATCGACGGGGAAGATGGCGATGCCTCCGGATTGGAGCGTATGGAACGCGCGCCGCGCGTCACCGGCGATATCGAGCACTGACATGAAGTCTCCAGGCCTCAGGCGTTGGTCAAGTGGCCTAGCCTACGGCTGCATTACCATTCGTGCAAATTGATTGTTCTTATGGATTGATTGGAAAATCGAATGCATGTCACTTTCCGCCACATTCGTGCGGCCGTCAGCGTGAGCGAGCACGGCAGTTTTCGTGCGGCTGCCGAAGCCATTCATCTCTCGCAACCGGCGCTGTCTTTGGCCGTTTCTGAGTTGGAACAACTGCTGGGGGTGACGTTATTTGACCGTACCTCCCGCTCTGTCACCATGACCGAGGTGGGGCAAGGATTTTTGCAAGGCGCATCACGGCTGATGGAGGATTTCGAGCGGTTGGTGCATGAGACAGGGGATATTGCGCAATCCAAACGCGGGCGGGTGGTGGTGACGTGTGTGTCTTCCATCGCAGGCCGCGTGATGCCGTTGGCTCTGCAGCGCTGCACGGAGTTGTTTCCCAAGGTGGAGGTGACGGTGCGTGATGATGTGGCGTCGCAAGTGATTGCCGCGGTTCGCTCCCGAGAGGCCGACTTTGCCGTCACCGTGCAACCTCTGGAGGTGGGTGATGGCATGCTGTTTGAACCTTTGAGTGAAGACCGCTTTCACCTGGTGTGTCATCGCGATCATGGTCTGGCGCGGCGACGCACGGTGGCTTGGCATGACTTGCATGGCCAGAGCCTGATTTCGCTGTCCACTTCCAGCGGAACACATCACATGGTTCACGATGAGTTGGTGAGACAACGCATTGAGCCCGCACGGACTACCGCGGTTTCACATCTGTCCACCGTGCACGGCATGCTAGAAGCCGGATTTGGCGTGGCGGTTCTGCCTCAACTGGGGTTGCCGGTCCAGGGACATCCCACGTTGGTGGTGCGTCCGCTGGTACGCCCGACCATGTCGCGCGTGGTGGGTGTTTATCGACGTCTGGATCGATCTCTGTCACCGGCGGCGTCGGCATTGTTGGATGTGATCCGCTGGGTGCTGGATGACGCGCGGCGTGAGCGAAAGCGTCGCGTGTGACGATAAGAAAATCGGGACAATCATTCTGAAGAATCAATTGGACTGATGAGGGCAGGGCGCCTAATCTCTTGTGCATTGGCATCCTCTCACCGGGAGATTCACCTTGCGTCCCTCATTGCTTGTCTCTATCGTTGGGCGTTGCGCCCTGGCCGCTGTGGCATGTGTATTCACCATGAGTGGCGCCAGCGCAGAGACGTGGCCGTCGCGTCCCATCAAATGGATTGTGCCGTTTCCGCCTGGGGGTGGGGCGGATGCGCTGGCTCGGATGTTGAGCGAACGCTTGCGCGCCAAACTGGGGCAAACCGTGGTGTTGGAGAACAAGACAGGGGCCGGCAGCAATATCGGTACCGAGTTTGTGGCGAAGTCGGCGCCGGACGGCTATACGTTTCTCATCAACACCGATGCCATCGCCATCTATCCACAACTCTATGCCAACCTGCGTTACGACCCCTTCAAGGATTTGGCACCCGTGACCTTTGTGGCGAGTTCCCCGCTCCTCCTGGCGGTTCATCCCAGTGTGCCAGGCAAGACGGTCAAGGAATTTATCGAGACCGCCAAACGGGAGGCCACCAAGATCAATTTTGCCAATCCCGGGCAAGGCTCGCCGCATCATCTGGCGTTTGAGTTGTTGGCGCGCACTGCAGGGATCGATATCGGACAAGCCAATTACCGCGGAGGTGGGCCAGCACTCAACGATGTGGTGGCCGGTCATGCGCAAGTGGGGATGTTCACCTACGGGGCGGTCCGCCAATTTGTTCAGGGTGGGCAACTCAAGCCTTTGGCCTTGCTGACCGAGAAGCGCAGTGAACTGGCGCCTGACATGCCCACCGTGGTCGAGGCGGGATGGCCAGGGGTGCATGTGGCCTTGCGTTTTGTGGTGATGGCCCCGGCGGGCACACCTGCAGACATCACGGCACGACTGCATGCAGCGATTGCAGAAGTCTCGAAGGAGCCTGACTACTTGCAGCAGTTGCGTCAAGCCGGGTTTGAGGCCTTCGTGACCAGTCCGTCGGACACAGGGGCGTTGCTACGTGGTGAGTCAACCCGCTGGGCGCCGATTTTGAAGTCCAGTGGTATTCGGTTGGATTGAGTGGGTGATCCGTGAGCGTGGCAGATCAACTACTGTCATACGTTCAAGCTGCATCATGCTGTTTTGCCAAATTTTTCCAAGACATCTAAACTCAGGCCATCAGCACCATGAACATCTCGCTTCCGGATGCGCTCAAGGCCTTTGATGACCAAGTACGCTTATTCTGATAGCTTGCGCTAAGGCGTTAAAGCGATTTCCGCATCTGCTGCATTACGTCGATCACTGTCGTCGTGTAATCGTGATGCGATTTCTTTTAGTTACCGGGTTGAAAAGGCCAATAAGATTGCCTCTTAACCGTGATATGACTACACTGGAGCCAAGTATAAAAACGACTCTACGTTCATGGCGTATGGTCATCAAGAGACAAGCATGATACGAATCTTCCTTGCAGCCCTCACCCTTGCGGCGGCCGCGCTCCAACCCGCACTGGCGCAGGATTGGCCAAGCCGCCCCGTGACCTTCCTGCAACCCTATGGTCCGGGCACGAACCTCGACGCCATAACGCGATATCTTGCTGGCGTGCTGGGACCTCAGTGGAAGCAGCCCATTGTGGTTGAGAACAAGGCGGGTGCCAATGGCGTGATCAGCACAGAGCAAGTGGCACGTTCGTCTGGCGATGGGTACACATGGTTGTTCACCGGCCCAGGTCACTTCACGAATGAAGTGTTGATGGGCAAGGTGCCTTTTGAACAAAAGGACTTCAAACCCGTGGCGCGTCTCGCCAGCGTGATGCTGGTCCTCGTCGTGCCAGCCGACTCGCCTTTCAAGTCAGTCATGGACATTGTTGAGGCTGCGAAGAAAAATCCGGGAAAAGTGAGCTACGCTTCGGCAGGAAGCGGAAGCGCCCAACATCTGTCGGCTGCAGCGTTCCAGAGTGCCAGCGGCGCACAGTTTCTTCATGTGCCCTATAAGACGCAAGCTGCCGCTCTGACCGATACGCTCAGTGGTCAGGTAAGCTTTACGTTCTCTGCGCTAGCGACGGCGAAGGCGCAACTGGCCTCTGGGCGCATCCGTGCAATAGCTGTCACCGGTCCGCGCCGCTCAGAGTCACTGCCCGAACTCCCGACGGTTGCCGAATCGGGTGTGCCTGGTTTTTCGTTCTTCTCGTTCAACGCCGTGTTCGTGCCTGTCGCGACGCCTGACGACGTGATTCGCAAGTTCTCCGATGCCTTGGGCGCAGCGATCCGTACGACACAATTTGCGGAGTTGGCGAAAGCTCAGGGTTTCGAGAGTGATTACGCAGATGTGCAGGCTTGGAGTGCGGCCGTCCCCTCCGAACGCAAGAAGTGGCAAGATCTGATTCGTGTCAGTGGCGCGAAGAATGAATAAGCTGCCAGGTTACGACGCGCGCACGTCGACCATAGACCGAATTCTGCGCGAACGCAGTCATCAGTGGGGCGACAAGACGTTTCTGAATTGGCTGCCCACGGGCGCGAAGATGAGTTACTGTCAGTTGGACGAACTCACTCTGCGCGTCGGCTCCGGACTCGCAAATGCAGGCGTTGAGAGCGGGAGTCACATCGGCGTGCTGATGGACAACTGCCCGGAACAACTCCTGGCCATCCTCGGGCCCGCGCGTTGCGGTTTTGTGTCGGTGCCTCTCAATGCTGCGGCGAAAGGACAGTTGCTGACGTACTTCCTGGACCATGCGGACTGCACAGCGATCATTGTCGAAGAGGCGCTCTTGCCGCGCTTTCTGGATGTCCGCGACAAGCTAGCTCGGGTGAGGCACGTGTTTGTGGTTCGGCCTGATCGGGGAATGTCGAAGCTCGCGTCAGGGCTCATCGACTCCGTGGGTGACTGTCGGGTGCATGAATTTGAGGACCTCCTCAAGGCACCTGCGCAACTACCGGGTGATGCTCCCGCCTTCAACGCACTCGCGATGCTGCTCTTCACCTCGGGAACCACGGGGCCGTCCAAGGCCATCATGTACACGCACGCGCACTTTATTTACTGGGGCAGCGATGTTGCTTACCATCATGAGTACACACCGGACGATATCGCCTATGTGTTTCTTCCTCTTTTTCACGGTAACGCGCTCCTGGGTAGCACCATGGGTTCACTCATGGCTGGCGCTTCCATTGCGCTGACAACTCGCTTCTCGATGAGCAAGTTCTGGGAGCACATCCGCATGAGCGGTGCGACGGTCTTCAACGGCGTTGGAGCGGTCACGAATTTTCTGTGGAAGCAGGCGCCATCGGCGTCTGATCGGGATCATCAGGTCCGACGTTGCCATCTCGCGCCTGTGCCCGGATTCGCAGCTGGATTTGAGGAACGCTTTGGCATGACGATCATGAGTGCATTCGGCTTGACCGATTATTGCCTCGGCTCAGCGTACAACACCAAGAGCCGGCGAGACAAGCTTGGCTCCTGTGGGCTGCCTCGAACAGGCATCGACATTCGTATCGTTGATGAGATTGACGTTGATATGGCGCCTGGTGAACCCGGGGAGATTGTCCTGCGTAACAACAACGCTTGGGGTGCTTCGCTCGGCTATTACAAACAGCCCGAGGCGACGGTTGCAAGTCGCCGTAACCTGTGGTTCCATACCGGCGACCGCGGCAGCATTGATGCCGACGGATACCTCTGGTACACCGACCGTATCAAGGACGCAATCCGACGGCGAGGTGAGAACATCTCGGCCTTCGAAGTGGAGGAGGTGATCCGTACGCATCCCGCTGTCGCGGATGTGGCGGTATACCCTGTCCGTGCGGATACTAGCGAAGATGAAGTGGCCGTCACCATCACATTACGTTCAGATGCGGGCACGAATTTCAGTTACGACTCGCTGATCGAGTATTGCAGCCACAATCTTGCGTACTTCATGGTTCCTCGCTATGTGCAGGTCGTCAAGGAAATGCCTATGACGCTCAGCCAGAAGATCGAAAAATACAAGCTGCGACGCCAAGCAGAGGCCGACTTGTCGGCCTTGTGGGACAGGGAGCGCGCTGGCGTCACCGTTGAGCGTTGAGGTGCCTGGATAAAGCACGGCGCATCCAACGGAGATGGACTCGAGGCTAAAGGTGGGCAGGATGTCGGGTGCGAACCTCGCAGCCCATTTCAATGATGCGACGTATCTTGGCTCGGCTGTGATTGGTACGTGCCCAACATCCAGATCGCAGCTTAGTGACATGTTCAAGTCACAGGTCAGGCCTACGCCATACCTTCTTGAGGCATCACTCCTCACCGCCCCATCCGCTCCCTCACCGCCGTCCCCAACCCGATCACCGCCATCGCATAGTAGCTGCTCCAGTTGTACCGAGTCACCACATAAAAGTTCTCTGTACCCGCCACATAAGTATTGGGGGCGTCCCCGTTTTGCAGTTCCACCAGCGCGTAAGGACCGGGGTGCTGTTGTGCGGAGTCCGGGAGTTGCACGCCTTTGGCTTGCAGGGTCTCCAGGCTGAAGGTGGGCAGGATGTCTGGTGCCAGCAAAGCCTCCATGTCCTGCTCACTGGCTTTCAAGTCGATCGCATGGTGCGTGGGCAGTCCGGTCTTCCAGCCAAACGCCTTGAAGTAATTCGCCACCGAGCCAATGGCGTCCACGGGGCTGTCCATCAGGTCAATCTGGCCATCTCCGTCAAAGTCCACGGCAAAACGGGCCCAGCTGGAGGGCATGAATTGGGGCCAGCCCATGGCACCCGCGTAGCTGCCGCGCCAGCGGCGCTTGGGGTAACGTTTGAACTGCACCAGAAAGTGTCCCAGCTCGGCGCGGAAAAATTCGCGTCGCTCTGCCGCACGGGGGTGATCCGGCGGAAAGTCCAGGCTCAGGGTGGTCAGCGCATCCAGCACCCGATAGTTGCCCATGTGCCGCCCATAGTAAGTTTCCACGCCAATGATGCCCACGATGATTTCCGCGGGCACGCCAAACCGTGCTTCCGCTCGGGCCAAGTCTTGTCGATAGGTTTGCCAGAAGGCCACGCCCGCTTCAATGCGACGCGGCTCGATGAATCGGTCATGGTAGGCCGCCCAGTTCTTGCGTTGCCCCGGTGGTGGCGGTTGGACCAGGCGGGGAATGCTGCCAATTTGATGGGGCTGTGTCAGTTGTTGACGGACCCAGGTTTTGGGCAAGGCGTGACGAGCTGCCAGCTGATCCGCCAGTTCCAGCACATCGTCCCGTTTGCCGTAGGCCGGGCCCGAGGGCGTGTTGTCGCGCCGAGGGGACTTGGTGGCTGCGTGCACGTCTGTCGTCACGCTAACCAGGGCTGTCAATGCCAAGCTCAGGAGCGGCCGGGTGACCAGATGGGTCAGGCGATGGAGGCGACGCCGTTGGGGCTGCATGTGCAACTGGTCAGGCAGTGCAGGCACCAGGGGAGGCTGGGTCGAGCGACGGGATGGAAGCAGGGCATAAAGAGAATTCACTGTCGTTGAATGATATCAAGCCAGGTGCTGGACGCCGCGTGATGCGCTCGGTGGCCCGTGGTAAGCTGAAAACATGTACAAGACCGGTTTTTACACGCACGCAGACTGCTGGCGTCATGACATGGGGCAGGGCCACCCGGAGTGCCCGCAGCGGCTCGATGCCATCAAGGACCGCCTGCTGGTGTCGGGGGTGAGCATGGGGCTGACCGAGATGGAGACCCCGCAGGCGTCGCTGTCGGATGTCGAGTTGGCGCATGACCGTATGCATGTGGCGGCGCTGCGTGGCATGTCCGATCGCTTGCGTGAAGAACTGGCCGCGGGCGGTCCGGAACACGCCGCGATTGATCCAGATACGCTCATCAATGCCTTTACCTGGGATGCTGCGCTACGCTCAGCCGGCGCCGCCGTGGCGGCCACGGACGCGGTCATGGCTGGTGAATTGCGTAACGCGTTTTGCGCGGTGCGCCCTCCCGGGCATCATGCGTCGCGTGCCCGGGCTTCTGGCTTTTGCTTTTTCAACAACGTGGCCATCGCGGTCAAGCATGCACTGGAGCGCCATGGCTTGAAGCGCGTGGCGGTGGTGGACTTTGACGTTCACCATGGCAATGGTACCGAGGACATTCTGTCGGGAGATGACCGCGTGCTGATGGTCAGCTTCTTTCAGCATCCTTTCTATCCGTACTCCGGAACGGAGCATCCGGCGAGCAACATGGTCAACGTGCCCGTGCCGGCTTACACACGGGGCATGGAGATTCGCGGCATGGTGGAAGACATCTGGATGCCGCGTTTGGAAGCGCATCAGCCGGAGTTGATTTTCATCAGCGCGGGCTTTGACGCGCACCGTGAAGACGACATGGGGCAACTGGGGTTGGTGGAAAGTGATTACGCCTGGATCACCCAGCGACTGGTGCAACTCGCGGATCGGCATGCGCAGGGGCGCATCGTGTCGTGCCTGGAAGGGGGCTATTCGCTCAGTGCCCTGGGACGCAGTGTGGAGGCGCATGTGCGCGCTCTGGCGGATCTGTGAGCCTGCAGCATGAATGAGTTTTTTCAACTGATCGATGACCTGCGTCACCCCACGGTGATGCTGGAGTGGGGATTGCTGTTGAGCAGTCTGGGGCTGGCCTGGCTGGTGGCTCGTGTGCTTCAAAATCGACGTGGTGATCGGGCCTCGGTCTGGCTGGGGGAGCGCCCCTTGCAAAGCCTGTTGTTCCCGGTCTGTGCATTGGCGCTGGTTTATATCTCCAGGGTGGTGCTGCAACAGCAGCATGTTCCGGTCGCGGTGCTTCGCATTGCCTTGCCTGTGTTGATGTCACTGGTGCTGATCCGCTTTATGGCGCGTGTGCTCACGGCGGCGTTTCCATCGTCCTCACTGGTTCGGCTGGTGGAACGGTTTGTGTCCTGGGTGGCTTGGCTGGGGGCCGTTTTGTGGATCACCGGCTGGCTGCCTTGGGTACTGACCGAGCTTGAATCGATTCGACTGAACTTTGGCAAGACCCATGTGGATTTGCGCACCTTGCTGGAAGGCCTGGTGTCATCGGTCCTGGTCCTGGTGAGTACCTTGTGGTTGTCGTCAACGCTGGAGCGGCGTGTGCTGGCGTCTGCGGTGCAAGACTTGTCCATGCGAAAGGTGGCGGGCAATGCGCTGCGCGCCTTGTTGCTGTTTGTAGGGCTGCTGCTGTCATTGTCCGCGGTGGGCGTGGATCTCACTGCCTTGTCGGTGCTGGGTGGCGCCATTGGCGTGGGGCTGGGCTTTGGCTTGCAGAAAATGGCGGCCAACTACGTCAGCGGCTTTGTGATTCTGCTGGAGCGCTCCCTGCGCATCGGGGACCATGTGAAGGTCGATGGGTTCGAGGGCAAGGTCACGGACATCAAGACCCGCTACACCCTCATTCGTGCCGTCAATGGGCGCGAGTCCATCGTGCCCAATGAGTTGCTCATGTCGCAGCGGGTGGAAAACCTTTCGCTGGCAGATCCCAGCATCTTGCTGACTTGCAATGTAACCGTGGCCTATGGCAACGATGTGCCGCGCGTGCAGCAACTGCTCATCGAGGCAGCCGCCTCTTGTCCGCGTGTGCTGAGTGAGCCCGGACCTGTCGCCCATTTGCTCCAGCTGGGCCAGGACGGGCTGGAGTTTCTGGTGGCCTTCTGGATTCGGGATCCGGACAACGGGCAAACCAATGTGCGCTCCGCTGTCAATATCGCCATCCTGGAAGCCTTGCGTGCCGCGCAGGTGCAGGTTCCATACCCCAGCAGCAAGCACCCGATCGATCGGGTGCCGCAAGTGCCTTGAGCCTCAGTTCATCAACGAGGGCAGCCACAAGCTGATGCCGGGGAACATCACCAGCAGCATCAGCATGAAGGCCATGATGGCCACAAACGGCCAGCAGCCCCGGAAGATCTGACCCAGGCTCACGCCAGGCAGCAGAGCGTTCAGCACAAACAGGTTCATGCCCACGGGCGGGGAGATCAGACCAATCTGCACCACCATCACGATCAGCACGCCAAACCACACCGGGTCAAAGCCCATCGCCAGCACGATGGGGAAGAACAACGGGATGGTCAGCAGCACCATGGTGAGCTCTTCCATGACCGTGCCCAGCACAATGTAGATCACCATCATGGCCACCACCACCATGGTGGGGGACAGCCCCAGGTGCGTGATCCACTCCTTCAGGTCCATGGGCATGGTGGTGAAATTGACGAAGTTGGCAAACACCGAGGCCGCGATCAGCAACGTGAACAGCATGGCTGTGGTGCGAGCGGACTCCACCAGCACTTCGTAAAGTGAACGAAAGGTCAGGCGACGTCGAGCCAAAGCAAACAGGAATGCACCTGCTGCGCCAAAACCCGCACCTTCCGTGGCGGTGAAGATGCCACCATAGATACCCCCCAGCACAATGACCACCAGCAGGGCCACACCCCAGATGCCACGCAGGGCGGCCCAGCGTTCAGCCCAGGTGCTTCGACGACCCGCCGGCGCATGCTCCGGGTCCAGTGAGGTGATGACCGCAATGCCCGCCATCATCAGTCCAGCCGTGGCCAATCCCGGGATGACCCCTGCCGCAAACAGCTTGCCGATATGGGTTTCCGTGATGATGCCGTAAATCACCATGATGGTGGAGGGCGGGATCATGATGCCCAGCGTACCGCCAGCGGCCATCACGCCGGTGGACAAAGAGTCGCTGTAGCCCAGTTTCTTCATGGACGGATAAGCCACCTTGCTCATGGTGGCGGCGGTGGCGATGGAGGAGCCGCAAATGGCGCCGAATCCGGCACAGGCGGCCACCGTGGCATGCGCCAGGCCGCCACGCAAATGGCCGATGAAGGCATAGGCCGCCTGGAACAGTTCATGCGCCAGGCCGGCACGGGCCACGAAGTTACCCATCAGAATAAACAGCGGCACCACCGACAAGGTGTAGGCAAACCCGGTTTCATACACCACCTGGGCGGTGCTGGCCAGGGCCGGCTCCCAGCCGCGAACATAGGTGATGCCGGCCAGGCCGACGGCGCCCATGGAAATGGCCAACGGGACCCGCAGCAGGGCGAGGACAAAAATAGCGGCAAAGCCGACCAGCGTTTCAATCACAGTGCGGCTCCTTCGCCTTCTTGCAGGGCCTCAGGGGGGCGGATGATCAGGGCCAGGTGAACCAGCCCCGTGATGCCGCACAACAGGCTCATGCCAAAAATGAAGGGCGCCTTGGGAATGTGCAACTGCGCCGTGGTTTCGCCAGACTCGTAGAACTGCACGCCTGTTTTCCACATCAGCCACATCAGACCCAGCATCAGTCCGCCACACAGCAGGTTGACCAGCACGCCTTGCAGGCGCAAGAACCAGGCCGGCCACACACTGTCCAGAGAGTCAAACACCACATGCTCGCCCCGGCGGGACACCAGGGGCAGGGAGGCAAAGATCACCACCACCATGAGCAACTCGGTGAGCTCCAAGGAGCCCGTGATGGAGCGCGACAGCAGCTTGCGTCCGCCCACATCAAAAAAGGTGAGTGCCATGATGGCAAACAAGGCCAGCGCACACAGCACGCTGCACAGTTTTTCAAGCAAGGTGTTCAAGAGGAGACCTTCCGATCCAGGATCCAATCATTCGAGCACGGACTATACGCCGGGCAAACAAAACGGCCCCAAGAGGCCGTTGTGTCTGGGCATCCGGCCGCTTACTTTTCCAGTTTGGCAATCTCGGCGCGGAATTCGGCCAGCACCTTGGCCGAATTTTTCAGGCCCTTGGCTTCGGCATCCTTGATCCACTTGGCCTCCAGGGGAGCGGTCTTGGCCTTGACGTCCGCCACGAACTTGGCGTCTGCCTTGGTAACCACCACGTTGTTGGCCTGCATCAGCGCAAAGGCGCGACGGTCCACGTTGTCCCAGCCGCGGCCGAACAGACGGGCTACGTACTCACCGGACATGTCGTCGATGACTTTTTTCTCCTCCGGGCCCAGCTTGTCGTACTTGGCAGGGTTGATCATGAACACGAAGCTGGTGTTGTACAGGCCGCCGGGAAAGGTGGTGGCGTGACGAACAATCTTGTCGATCTTGAAGGACTCCATGGATTCGGCGGGGAACAAGGTGCCGTCCATCACGCCGCCGGATAGCAGTTCATAAGAGTCCGGGGCGGGCTTGAGTGTGACGTTCATGCCCAGGCTCTTGGAGATCTCGTTGACCATGCCGCCACCCACGCGGAACTTGAGGGTGGTGAGGTCTTCCATCTTGGTGATGGCCTGCTTGGTGTTGAAGATGATGCCAGGGCCGTGTGTGAAGTAGGACAGCACCTTCACACCCTGGTGTTCGGCGTTGAACTCGGCGTGCTTGGAGGCAATCCGGTTGTAGGCCACCGACAGGGTTTCGGCGCTGTTGCCCAGGAAGGGCAGTTCGGTCATCTGGGTCAGCACGAAGCGTCCGGGGGTGTAGCCGTGCACGGTGAAGGACAGGTCCAGAACGCCGCTCTTGATGGCGTCATAGGTGCCAGGGGCGGCCGTGGGGGCACGGGGCAGAATGTTGCACTTGACCTTGCCGTTGGTGCGCTTTTCCACGGTTTCGCACCACTCTTTCTGGGCCAGTGACAGGGTGTGGGTGGGGCCCACCCAGCTGGAGGCGGTCAGGACCGTCTGGGCTTGCGCAGTGGTGCCCAACAAGGCGGACAGGGCCAGGGCGAGGGGAAGGCGTTTCATGAGGAACTCCGAATAGAAAAACTTCAACGACTTTAACCCGCTCCCGGGGTGGATCCTCTCATGGCTAACCCGGATTAACCGACCGCTCGGTTTGTGAATTCAAAGATCTGGCCCGAAGCGCATTAAGATGTGACGTATGCCAATGGCAAGACCCGCGACACAAGAGGTGGGAAATCCCCTAGAATTGACGTTTACGTAAACGTCAATCAATGATGTTGAATGGTTGGTAACGAATTTTTGATAACTCTGGAGCAAACCCATGAAGGTCCTGGTACCTGTCAAGCGCGTGGTGGACTACAACGTCAAGGTCCGCGTCAAGTCGGACAACACAGGGGTGGACATCGCCAACGTGAAGATGAGCATGAACCCTTTCGACGAAATCGCCGTGGAGGAAGCCGTGCGTTTGAAAGAGAAGGGTGCGGCCACTGAGGTGATCGCCGTCTCCTGTGGCGTCACCGCTTGTCAGGAAACCCTGCGCACGGCCATGGCCATCGGTGCCGACCGCGCCATCCTGGTGGAAAGCACGGAAGAACTCCAGCCTCTGGCGGTGGCCAAACTGCTCAAGGCCCTGGTGGACAAAGAGCAACCCGGCCTGGTCATCCTGGGCAAACAAGCCATTGACGACGATTGCAACCAGACCGGCCAGATGCTGGCCGCATTGGCTGATCTGCCCCAGGCCACTTTTGCCTCCAAGGTGGAAGTGGCGGATGGCAAGGCACGTGTCACCCGCGAGGTGGACGGTGGCTTGGAAACCCTCTCCATGAGCCTGCCGGCCATTGTCACGACCGACTTGCGTCTGAATGAGCCGCGTTATGTCACGCTGCCCAACATCATGAAGGCCAAGAAAAAGCAGCTCGACGTGGTCAAGCCTGAAGACCTGGGCGTGGACGTCACACCCCGTATCAAGACGCTCAAAGTCACGGAGCCGCCCAAGCGCAGCGCCGGCATCAAGGTGCCCGATGTCGCCACCCTGGTGGACAAACTCAAGAATGTTGCAAAGGTGATCTGATCATGACCGCACTCGTTATTGCTGAACACGACAACGCTTCTATCAAGGCCGCCACGCTCAACACCGTGACCGCCGCTGCCGCCTGTGGTGGCGATGTGCATGTGCTGGTGGCTGGTCACAACGCCGCCGCCGCTGCCCAGGCCGCTGCTCAAATCGCTGGCGTGAGCAAGGTGCTGCACGCGGACTCAGACGCCCTGGCCCATGGCCTGGCTGAAAACGTGGCCGCCCAGGTGCTGGCCATCGCGGGCAACTACAGCCACATCCTGTTCCCCGCCACTGCGGGTGGCAAGAACGTGTCGCCGCGTGTGGCTGCCAAGCTGGACGTGGCCCAGATCTCCGACATCACCAAGGTGGAGTCGGCCGACACGTTTGAGCGTCCCATCTATGCGGGCAACGCGATGGCTACCGTGCAATCGTCAGATGCAGTCAAGGTCATCACCGTGCGTACCACGGCGTTTGATGCGGCGGCCTCGGGTGGCAGTGCCGCCGTGGAATCGCTGACCGCTGCTGCGGATGCAGGCAAGTCGCACTTTGAAGGCAGTGAGATCGCCAAGAACGACCGTCCCGAGCTGACGGCCGCCAAGATCATTGTCTCGGGTGGCCGTGCCCTGGGCAGCGCCGAGAAGTTCACCGAAGTGATGACGCCCCTGGCTGACAAGCTGGGTGCGGCCATTGGTGCCAGCCGCGCCGCCGTGGACGCGGGCTACGCGCCCAATGACCTGCAAGTGGGCCAGACCGGCAAGATCGTGGCACCCCAGTTGTATGTGGCTTGCGGCATCAGCGGCGCCATCCAGCACCTGGCGGGCATGAAGGATTCCAAGGTGATCGTCGCGATCAACAAGGACCCCGAAGCCCCGATCTTCAGCGTGGCAGACTTTGGCCTGGAAGCCGACTTGTTCGCTGCCGTGCCGGAGTTGGCCCAGACGCTCTGAGCGTCTGACGCTTTGCACCAAGGTCTCCCCGGTGGAGACCTTTTTTGTACCTGTTGCTTGCCTTACCGGAGACTTTCATGAGCTACATCGCCCCTGTCAAGGATTACCTCTTTAACTTGCAGCACATTGCCGGATTGGAGCAAATTGCTCAGATCCCGGGCTTTGAAGATGCAGGCATGGAAACAGCGCAAGCTGTGATCGAGGAGTGTGCCCGCTTCAACCAGGAGGTGGTGGCGCCTTTGAACTGGGACGGTGATCAAAAGCCGTCCAGCTGGAGCGACGGCAAGGTCACCACCACGCCGGGCTTCAAAGACGCGTACCTGCAATACCGCGAGGCAGGCTGGCAAGCGCTGCAGCATCCGGCGGACTTTGGTGGGCAGAACCTGCCCAAGGCCATTGGTGCAGCTTGTGTCGAAATCCTGAACGCAGCCAACCTGAGCTTCGCCCTGTGTCCGCTGCTGACCGATGGCGCCATTGAAGCCTTGTTGACCGCCGCCAGCGACGAGCTCAAGGCCACGTATCTGGAGAAACTCATCAGCGGCGAGTGGACCGGCACCATGAACCTGACCGAGCCGCAGGCCGGTTCAGATCTGGCCGCCGTGCGCAGCCGTGCCGAGCCTCAGCCGGATGGCACCTACAAGGTGTTTGGCACCAAAATTTTCATCACCTATGGTGAGCACGACATGGCCGAGAACATCGTCCATCTGGTGTTGGCGCGCGTGCAAGGGGCGCCTGAAGGCGTGAAAGGCATCAGCTTGTTTGTGGTGCCCAAATTCCTGGTGAATGCGGATGGGTCATTGGGTGCGCGCAACGACGTGCACTGCGTGAGCATCGAGCACAAGATGGGCATCAAGGCCAGTCCGACCGCCGTGCTTCAGTATGGCGACCATGGTGGTGCCATCGGCTATCTGGTGGGTCAGGAGAACCGTGGCCTGGAGTACATGTTCATCATGATGAACGCGGCTCGCTACGCCGTCGGTGTGCAAGGCATTGCCGTGGCTGACCGTGCCTATCAGCGTGCCGTGCAGTATGCCCGTGACCGCGTGCAGTCGCGTCCGGTGGATGGCTCGGTGAAAGGTGCCGCGCCCATCATTCATCATCCGGACGTGCGCCGCATGCTCATGACCATGCGTGCCTACACCGAGGGTTGTCGCGCCATGGCCAGTGCTGCCGCTGCTGCGTATGACGCGGCTCACAACCACCCGGATGCGGACACGCGCAAGCAGAACCAGGCGTTCTATGAGTTCCTCGTGCCACTGGTCAAAGGCTACAGCACCGAAATGAGTCTGGAAGTCACCTCACTGGGCGTGCAGGTCCATGGCGGCATGGGCTTCATCGAAGAAACCGGTGCGGCTCAGCACTACCGCGACGCCAAGATCCTGACCATCTACGAAGGCACGACGGCCATTCAGGCCAACGATCTGGTGGGGCGCAAGACGGGTCGTGATGGCGGACAGACCGCCCTGGCCCTGGCGGCGCAAATTGCGGCCACGGAAAAACAACTGGCCCAACGCGACCATGCCGCAGCCCAAGCCATGGCCAAACGCCTGAAAGCAGCGCGCGAAGCCTTCGAGCAAGCCGTGGCCTTCATCGCGGGCAATGCATCGTCCAACCCCAATGTGGCGTTTGCCGGCAGCGTGCCTTACCTGATGTTGAGCGGCAATTTGATGGCAGGCTGGCAACTGGGCCGCTCGTTGTTGGCGGCGATGGATGAGCTGGCCCAAGGCCACGACGCCGAATTCATGAACGCCAAAATCACCACGGCCCATGTGTATGCCGAGCACATTCTCACCAAGGTGCCCGGTCTGCGCGACAGCATCCTGAGTGGCGGCGACAGCGTGATCAACATGGCCCTTGAGGCCTTCTGATTTCAGGGACACCCCATGTCACGTCTGCCCGAGGCTTTGCGCCGTGTGCGCTTTCCGGTGATTGGCTCGCCGCTCTTCATCATCAGCAATCCCACCCTGGTGATTGAGCAGTGCAAGGCCGGCATCGTCGGCTCCATGCCCGCACTGAACGCTCGCCCGGCCTCTCAGCTCGATGAATGGCTGGCCGAGATCACCGAAACGCTGGCCGCGCATGATCGCGCCCATCCGGAAAGCCCCAGCGCACCGTTTGCCATCAACCAGATCGTGCACAAAAGCAACGATCGCTTGGAGCACGATGTGGCGCTGTGTGCCAAGTACAAAGTGCCCATCGTGATCACCTCGTTGGGCGCCCGTGAGGACGTGAACCAGGCCGTGCATGCCTGGGGCGGTGTGGTGATGCATGACATCATCAACGACCGCTTTGCCCGCAAGGCCATCGAAAAGGGCGCTGACGGCTTGATCGCCGTGGCGGCTGGCGCGGGTGGACACGCCGGCGTCAAGAGCCCGTTTGCCCTGATTCAGGAAATCCGCGCCTGGTTTGATGGCCCGCTGGCCTTGAGCGGCGCCATGGCCACAGGCGGTGCCGTACTGGCTGCGCAGGCGATGGGCGCTGACTTTGCCTACATCGGTTCGCTTTTCATTGCCACGCCCGAGGCGCGCGCGTCAGACGCTTACAAGCAGTGCATCGTGGACTCCAACTCGGACGACATCGTCTACAGCAACCTGTTCACCGGGGTGCATGGCAACTACCTGGCCGCCTCCATCCGCAACGCCGGCCTGGACCCCGCCAACCTGCCCGAGAGTGACCCCAGCGCCATGAACTTTGGCGGCAATGCCGTGAAAGCCTGGAAAGACATCTGGGGTTGCGGCCAGGGCATTGGTGCCGTGAAGTCCGTGCAACCCGTGGCCGAGGTGGTGGCCCGCTTGCGCCGCGAATACCAAGCCGCACGTGAGCGACTGATCCAGTAACTCAAGCCCGTCCCCGAGAGCGACGAGCCCCGTCACGCATCCACTCCGTCACTGCGAGTCACGCAGTGACGGGGCAGTCCACGCCTCGCTCAAGGC
>VEQI01000189.1 GCA_018883305.1 Limnohabitans sp.
GCTGTGGTGCATGCGCCTGAGTGCCAAGTTGAATTTGTACTTCGGCGTCCCAAGGTGGGGGAGCAGTACTTGCCCAGTCATTTGCGGTACATGGCTTCGTACTTTCGCAAGTCCTCCGTGACGGGTTGTTTCTATCTCACGATGACGCTCTCCACCGGTACTTGGCTGTGGTTGGTCTTGCAAGCCCAGCGAGGTGCTGTCGAAGTGAGCACGGGCTGGGTCTTGCTGGCATCCTTGCTGGGATTGGCCATCATTGAGCACGTGTTGATGTTGTTCGCTTTGCCCTTGCAACGGTTGTGGGGCTGGGCCATGCGGCGTCGTGATGTTTCAGCGCAGGTCCCGACGACCGGTCTGCCAGCACCTGTGGATCGCGCATGAATGCCTATCGCGCCATCGAAGACCGAGGCCACATCGGCACTGAACTCGGGCGTCGCCCCAAAGCCCTGGTGATAGGAAGCGGATTTGGTGGATTGGCAGCTGCCATTCGCCTGAGCTGCAAAGGCTATAACGTGGAAGTGCTTGAGAAGCTGGCACAACCTGGCGGCCGCGCGCAAGTGCACCGCCAGGACGGCTTCACTTTTGATGCCGGGCCAACGATCATCACGGCGCCATTTTTGCTGGAGGAGCTGTGGGATCTGTGTGGCCGACGCTTCAGTGACGATATCGATTTGCGTCTGATGGACCCGTTTTATCGGATCCGGTTTGTCGACGGCACCTATTTCGATTACAGCGGTGACGAAGCCGCCATGTGTGCGCAAATCGCCAAATTTGATGCGGCCGACATCGATGGCTATAAACGGCTCATGGAGGTGGCCCAACTGTGCCGTCAACTCGGTTTTGAGGAGATGGGTTCGATTGCCTTCGATCGTTTTTCGGATCTGCTGGCTGCCTTGCCCTCGTTCGCGCGCATGAAAGCCTGGCGGACCATTCATGACCTGGTGGCCCAGCACATACGCCATCCTCAATTGCGTGTGGTCATGAGTTTTCACCCCTTGCTGATTGGGGGGAATCCCTTTTCGGTGACCTCCGCGTATGCGCTGATTCATGCACTGGAGCGAAACTGGGGCGTGCATTCGGCCATGGGAGGGACGGGCGCCATTGTCCAGGGGTTGGTGAAGCTCTTGACCTTGCGTGGCGTGCCGGTTCGCTGCAATGCCACGGTCACACGCATTCAGGTCGAGCAGGGCCGTGCCCGCGGTGTTGTGCTGGAGTCGGGCGAATGTTTGCCCGCCGATATTGTTGTGAGCAACGCTGATTCGGCCTGGACCTACCGCTACTTGATCGAGGAGCAACACCGACGGCATTGGACCAACCGGCGCATTGAGCGTGGTCGCTATTCGATGGGACTCTTTGTCTGGTATTTCGGTACTCGCCGTACCTACCCGGATGTGCCCCACCACATGATGGTACTGGGGCCACGCTATGAGGAATTGCTGAAGGATATTTTTAAACGCCATCGACTGGCATCCGACTTCAGCCTGTATTTGCACCGCCCCACCGCCACGGATCCTTCATTGGCACCGCCGGGCTGTGATACGTTTTACGCGCTGGCACCTGTGCCACACCTGGACAGCGGAACCGCGTGGCTGGAGGAAGCGCCGCGCTACCGTGAGGCCATTGCCCAGGTGCTTGAGGCATCGGTGCTGCCGGGGCTGCGTGATTCGGTGGTGACCTCGCGGGTGACAACACCGCAAGATTTTCATGACCAGCTGTGGTCTTACAAAGGGGCAGGGTTTGGCCTGGAGCCTGTCTTGCTGCAAAGCGCCTGGTTCCGACCGCACAATCGCAGCGAAGATGTGCAGGGGCTGTATATGGTGGGCGCCAGCACGCACCCCGGGGCCGGCGTGCCCGGTGTGTTGATGTCCGCCAAAGCGCTAGAAACGGTGATACCTCATGCCTCCACATTCCGCTGAATACAACACGCAGGACCTGCAAGCATGTGTGGCCATGATGAAGGGTGGCTCGAAAACCTTTTTCGCAGCCAGCCGACTCCTGCCCATGAGAGTGCGGGCGGCGGCCATTGCTTTGTATGCGTTTTGCCGTGTTGCGGACGACCTGGTCGATCAGGGCGGGGACGCGCGTGCCAATTTGTCCATCCTGCAACAACGTTTGGATCTCATCTACGCCGGGACGCCGTCAGACGTGGTGGAAGATCATGCGCTGGCATTGGTGGTGCAGCACCATCAGTTGCCGCGCTTGTTTTTGGATGCCCTGGTGGAGGGCTTCGAATGGGACACGCAAGCGCGGCAGTACCACAGCCTGGAGCAATTACACGGCTATGCTGCCAGAGTGGCGGGTACGGTTGGCGCCATGATGTGCTGGATCATGGGGCGGCAATCGAGCGCCACGTTGGCCCGTGCCTGTGAGTTGGGTGTGGCCATGCAGTTGACCAACATCGCACGCGATGTGGGAGAAGATGCCCGCAACGGACGTATTTACTTGCCTCTTGACTGGCTGGCCGAGGCTGGCGTGACCCCCGGTCAATTGCTGCAGCAACCCCAGGCCTCACCAGCACTGAAGGATGTGGTGAGACGTTTACTGGACGAGGCAGACCGTTTGTACAAACAGTCCTACGCCGGCATTGCCGAATTGCCCGCTGACTGTCGGGCGGCGATTTTGGCAGCAGGGTTGATATACGCTGAGATTGGCCACCAATTGCGCAAAGACGGATTGGACTCCGTGTCACACCGCACGGTGGTCAGCACGCGCCGCAAGTTGCTGTTGCTGGTGAGTGCGTGGACTCAAGCCGGATGGATTTATGTGGACCCTGATCCGCACCCGCCGTTAGAGGCCATCGAGTTTTTAACGCAACACTCGAAAGATCATCTTGTGGACAGCGCGGGAGACTCCCGCTTTCCTCACCGGGCCGTGCCGCAACGTATCGAGTGGGTGCTGGGGCTGTTTGAGCGTTTGGAAAACGAGCGCCGAGGCAAGCGGCCCGCCACGCAGCTTCGCTGATGCGGATTATTTTTTGTTGCGCGGCTTGTTCATCCAGTTGGCGATCATGAACAGGCAAAACACAATGTACATGATGATGAAGATGGTGCTCAGTTCCATGAAAACTCCTTGAATGACCGGATAGACAGCTGGATGATATTTCACACGCGATTGCGGGTCACGTCAATGGCAGGGTCTTTCGGGGAATACAGCAAGGGCAGCATGGCAATCCATGCCAGCACCAGCAGCCCGATTTCCAGCAAATACACCCCGCTGTAGCCGCTGAGTGCCCCCCAGCCTTGTGCCAGCATGTCGCGCAGTACACCGCCCAAGGCCATGGCCACGCCCGCAGCCGTGGCCTGAACAGCACCCCAAGCCCCCAAGGCCAGGCCCGTCTGTTCGGGGGGCGCGTGATTCATGGTGGATGTCAGCGTGCCATGACTGAACAACCCGGCGCCCAGACCAATCAGGAACGTGCCCAGACCGAACACCCATGCTGACTCCAGGGGGGCGGCAAGGATGACCGCCATGAAGGCCGGAATGCCCACCATCACGCCTGAATTGGCCATCTTGAATGGATCGACCCCACGGCCGAGAACGTATGACGCCCAGCTAAAACCCAGCAGGCTGCCAGCCGACAAGGTGGCTGTCAGTGTGGTCGTGGCCGACACACTCAGTTGGAGAATTTCACCCCCATAGGGCTCCAGCAACACATCTTCCATGGTGAAGGCCATGGTGCCCAGGGCCACAACCCATAGCCGACGCATGGCTTGGGGTCCCTGGCTGAATGCCTGCCAGGCTTGCGCAAAGTTCCCCTCCACCGGTTGATTCGGTTTGCGCAGACGACTGCGCGGTTCTTGTTTCCACAGTGCCACCACATTGAGCACCATGGTGGTCAGCGCAGCGCCTTGGATCACCTGCACCAATCGCCCCGGGGAGTAATGGGTGAGCAAATCGCCAAAGACAAAGGCGCTGCAAATCATGCCCACCAGCAACATCACATACATCAGCCCCACCACCTTGGGCTGGGTCTCGACGGGCGCCAAGTCAGTGGCAAGCGCCAACCCCACCGTTTGCGTGGTGTGCAAACCTGCACCCACCAGCAAAAACGCCACTGCAGCACCGAGTTGTCCGATCCAGGCCGGCGCCTCGCCGGATTGGCCTGCACCCGCCAAGACCAGCAGCGCAAAAGGCATGATGGAGAAACCACCAAACTGCATCAAGGTGCCCATCCAGATGTAGGGGACTCGACGCCAGCCCAACTCCGATCGGTGGTTGTCAGAGCGAAACCCGATCAGTGCACGCAAAGGCGCAAACAACAAGGGCAACGCCACCATGGTCGACACCAGGGTGGCGGGCACTTTCAATTCCACAATCATCACGCGATTCAACGTGCCCACCAGCAGCACCAGGGCCATGCCAACCGATATCTGAAACAGCGACAAGCGCAGCAATCTCGACAAAGGCAATTCGGGAGGCTGCGTCGGCAAAAGGAAGAAACCTGGTGCCCAAGCTAGACCAGGACAGCACGATTTTCTGGCTGATACGTTTCATGTTGAAAAGGATCGGAATCTTGCGATTCCGATCCCCTCATTGCCCCATCTATTTTTTCCCTGCATCGGCAGGGGCAGCGGCGACAGCTTTGTTGCCGCCATTCAGGTACGCCTTGACCCAGGTCGTGTTGGACACGATGGCCAGGTGGACGCTGAAGGAGGCGACAGCCACAGCACCGATGATGATGGGAATACCCACTGATGGCTTGACGACGCACCACAATTTTCCGTAGATCATGTTGTGCCCCTTTATTTCAGCCAGGGTGAGTAGATGTAGGCCAGCAGATGGGCGAACGCGGCAATCATGCCGAATATCTGCGTGCCCTGGATGAGATGCCTATGGATCTCCTCCGATTCGGCCTCGGTCAAACCCGTTGGCCATACTTTGTCTTTATCAGACATGGCTTGCTCTCCTTTTCAGAAGTTGACAAACGTGCTGGACCCGCACGAGGGCTATTCTCAGCCGAACTGGCTGTGAATTCAGTGACCCCCACGTCCTCGGACAAGGGTGGGGGAAGTAGGGGTGTCGGTGATCCATGTCATGCAACATCAGGACATCCTCGGCATTCGCCAGGGCAGCATGGCTTGCACCAGGGGTGAGACCAGTCGCGGCACCGACAAGGTTTCGTGAAAACTCTGAACCGATTCGCCCAGCAACTCGTGGCTCAGCACGGCGCGCTGGTAAAAAGGGGTGTCCTCGAGCTGTTGCTGCACCTGAACCGGACCAGGACTGCGCATCTGACGCTGCAAACCCCAGCGCGTGTTGCGCAGCGCTTGTCGAGGGGGTGGTGGAAACGTTTGAACGTCACCCTGTCGATCAAACCGAAGACTCAGCACGCGGTCAGCCTGATCGGGCCACTGCATGTCGTACATCACGGCTGTACTGCCATCCCGCAGTCGACTGCGGGACCAGTTCCAGCGATGGAAGCCACGGTCAATCGGTTCATCTCCTTCGTTGGAGTCCAGGTAGGCGTGACCGCTCCAGCGTTGCCGGGGGGACTGCAAGTCCACCTCTATCCGGGCAGAGGGGGCAAGTGGCCCCCAGCGATGACGTCCGTGCACATCCAGGGCTGTGCTGAAATTGAATAGCTGGGTGGGGTGCAACCGGATGCGCCCTTGCACCCGTCGTGGAATGGGTGCAGTGACTTCATTGACCTCAATATCCAGGTGCTCCCCCTGCCAGTGCACACGGCTGGGGCCAATCACCAACTGGCTGGCGTCCCGGTGGCTGTGCCGACGACCTCGCTCGGTCATGCACCATCGGTTGGCGCCGCGGCTGTACAGCGCCACATTCAAGGCGCAATAGTGCTCGGGATCCGAGCCCGGCCGCCGCCGAGCCCAGGCATAGTAGGGCGAAAACACACTGCCGACAAAAGCAATGAGGGTCAGTCCGAACAGGCCGTCATCACTCATGGCGTCGACATACCACCAGAGATAGCCCCCACTGGGGACGACCTGATCGAACCGAGGCTCGCCCGAACAGCCGCGGCCGCCAGACGTCCTGACATGGCTGCCATCGGCACGCCCGGTCCCGGATGAACGCTCCCCCCCGATAGAAACAGGCCCGGGATCGGGCTGATGGCGCCCGGGCGCGAAAAGATACTCATCCATCCGTGTGTCGCCTGTCCATAAAGTGCACCTCCCGTCGCCGGGAATCGACGATGAAAATGTTGGGGTGTGTTGCGCACGTGGTTGAAAGGGGTCAGCTCGAAATCCAGACCGCATTGCCTGACCGATGACAAGATATGTGACTCGCAGTCAGACAAGGACTGAGCGCTCAGTTCGGTCTGATCGCCTTGCGCAGGCGCATTCACCAGACACAGAAGACGCTCTTCGCCCAGGTTGTTCGCCGGGTTGGGGCGGTCTTGTGCGCACAGGTAGACCGTGGGTCGTCGAGGCAACCGGCGGTGGTGAAAAATATCGGTGAACTCGTGGGCGTAGTCCGGTTGAAAGAACAGGTTGTGCCGATCCAGTCGGAGTCCTCGAGTACGGGTCCGTATGCACCAGGTCACGGCCGATAATGACCGGGGCGGGGCGCGTGTCGTGACAGCCTGTTGAGCCGGTTTGCCCAGCAAACCCTGACGCAACGCTGCCACATCGCCATTGAAAATCACGCGATCTGCGGGCAGTACCTCTTGGTTTTCCAGCTTCACGCCAGTCACGCGCCCGTGTTGAACCTGAATCTGTTCGCAATGAGCTGCGTATTTGAAGTGCACCCCCTGTTGTCG
>VEQI01000190.1 GCA_018883305.1 Limnohabitans sp.
ATCCTGGATGGTGCCAGTACCGGTATCGAAAGTGCCACCGGTGTTGCTCGCCTTCAAAGTGAAGGTCTCACCGTTGTCCGGTGTCGTGTCATTGGTGATGGCCACGCGCACCAGCAAGTTGGCGTCTTCACCGGGCGTGGCATCACCATCGGTGGGCACGGCCACAAAAGTGCCCGGGGTGTAAGGCGTCCATGCACTGCCGTTCCAATACTCCAGGGCATTGGCCAGGTCCGTGCCCAACGTGGCTGTGTCACCCGCAACCCCCAGGTCCAGCTTGACGTACTGACCTTCCACACCCGTCACAGTGAAGACAGCGTAAGGCGAGCCTTCGTTCACTGTCACATCATTCACGGACACCGGACGGTCATCGTTGAGCAAGGTGGCACTGGCCGGATTCACCACTGGGGTGGTGGTCGGGTCAGCAGGCGTGATGGTCAACGGCGTGGCCAAGGCGCTGGCGCTCGCAGGTGTCACGCCCGTGGTGGTCGTGGTGCTGGCGAAGTAGGTGCCGGTGCCATCATCCTTGATGGTGCCCACGCCCGTGGCTGACGAGCCACCGGCGTTGGTGGCTTTCAGCGTAAAGGTTTCACCGTTGTCCGGCATGGCATCGTTGGTGATGGCCACCCGCACCAGCAGGTTTGCCGGTTCATTGGCGGTGCTGTCGCCATCATGAGGCACGGCCACATAGGCGCCGGGCACGTAGGCCGTCCAGGCGCTGCCGTTCCAGTACTCCAGGAAGTTCGCCAGGTCCACCCCCAACTGGGCGGTATCACCTGCCGCGCCCAGGTCCAATTTGACGTACTGACCTTCCACCGCTGTCACGGTGAAGACGGCATAGGGCGAGCCTTCATTCACCGTGACATTGTTCACGGACACGGGACGATCATCGTTCAGCAAGGGCGTGGTCGTCGGGTCCACCATGGGCGTGGTGAGTGGATTGGCCGGCGTCACCGTTTGCGGTGTGGCGCTGGTGGGGCTGCTGTACTGGAAGAGGCTGCCGGTGCCATCATCCAGGATGGTGCCCTGCCCGGTGGCGGTGGTCCCGCCCGTGTTGGTGGCTTTCAGCACCCAGGTCTCGGGCCCCTCATAGGTGGTGTCGTTGGTGATGGCCACGCGCACCGACAGCGTGGTGCCGCCAGCAGGGATTTGAACAAAACTGCCTGGGGCATAACTGACCCAGGACGTGCCATTGAAATACTCCAGCGCATTGCCGGTGTCAGCGCTCAGGTTGACATGCCCCGTGCCGTTCCCAGTGGTGTCCAGCGACAGCTTCACATATTGGCCCGCCGCGGCACCGGTGACAGTGAAGGTGGCGTAGGGTGAGGTCTCGTTGACGGCGATCGAATTCACCGACAACACACGATCGTCATCCAGGGTGCTGGCCGCGGGTTGGGCGTTGGGCGTGGCCGTGCCGGCGTTCGGATAACTGAACACCGTCCCCGTGCCATCGTCCACAATGGTGCCCACGCCCGTGGCGGAAGACCCACCCGTGTTGGTGGCGATCAGGTTGAAGGTCTCGGGGCCCTCATAGCCGCTGTCATTGGTGATGGCGGTGCGTACCAGCAAGGTGGTGCCACCCGTGGGAATTTGCACATAGCTGTTGGGCGTGTAATCCACCCAGCTGGTGCCATTGAAGTACTGCAGCGGCACGTTGGGCGTGGAACCCGTTCCGGCATTGCCGGTGTCCGTGCCCAGGGTGGCATTGCCCATGGCGTTGGTGGTGCTGCCCAACGCCAGCTTGACATACTGGCCGGCGGCCGCACCCGTGACCGTGAAGGTAGCGTAAGGCGAAGCTTCGTTCACCGTCACGGAATTCACTGACAAGGCACGGTCATCGTCCAGGGCACTGGCTGCAGGTTGTGCAGCAGGCGTGACCGTATTGCCATTGGGATAACTGAACACCGTTCCAGTGCCATCATCGACAATGGTGCCCACGCCCGTGGCCGACGTACCACCGGTGTTGGTGGCCACCAGGTTGAAGGTCTCGGGACCCTCATAGCCACTGTCATTGGTGATGGCGGTGCGCACCTGCAAGGTGGTGCCACCCGTGGGGATCTGCACATAGCTGTTGGGCGTGTAATCCACCCAGCTGGTGCCATTGAAGTACTGCAGCGGCACGCTTGTACCGGCATTGCCCGTGTCAGTCCCCAGGGTGGCATTGCCCGTCACGTTGGTGGTGCTGCCCAGCGCCAGCTTGACATACTGGCCGGCAGCCGCACCCGTGACCGTGAAGGTGGCGTAAGGCGAAGCCTCATTGACCGTGACCGAGTTCACGGTCAGGACGCGATCATCGTTGAGCAGCGGTGCACTGGCCGTAGGCGTCACCACGGCGCCAGTGGCAGGCGAGACCGTGGGCACCACGCCGCCCACGGGAAGGGATTCATCCACACCGGCGGTCGTCGGATCATCCGCTTTGTAGAGCACGCCTGTGCCATCGTCCATGATGGTGCTGTTGCCGCTGGCCGTCGCCCCCGCATCGTTGCGGGCAATGAGCGGCAAGGTTTCAGCACCTTCGTAGGTGGTGTCGTTGCTGACACCGGTGCGCACCAGCAACTGGCCCGCGCCATCCAGCGTCACCACACTGCCCGGGGTGTAGTCCACCCAGCTCGTGCCGTTGAAATACTGCAGGGGCACCAGGGTACCGGCATTGGTGGTGTCCACCCCAGCCGTGGCTGTCCCTGAAGTTCCCAGTTCCAAGGTCACCCGTTGGTTGGCAACACCACCCACAGTGAACACCACATAAGGCGAGGCCTCATTCACCGTGGTGCCCGTGACGGTCAACGCACGGTTGTCCGGGTTCACTGCCAAGGTAGCCACCGCGGTATTGGAACTGGCGACCCCGTCAGTGACGGACACCTGAAAAACGCGATCGGTGTAATTGGTCCCCGTCGCCGCAAACCGGATGGCTTCCAGTGCGGTTTCATAGGACGCCAGACTGGCGCTGCCAGACAAGCTGATGGTCAGTGTGCCATCCGCAGTGGCGGTCACGGCCGCACTGGCGCTGATACCGGCAGGCAGCGAGCCCAACACGCTCAAGGTATCGCCCACTTTGGCATTGGTGAGCACGATGGTGGCGCCCGTCATGTTGGCGCTGTCCACGTCCGTGACGGCGCTGTCCGTATCTGCAATGCCCACCGCCGTGGATCCCACGGTGAAGCTGCCTTTGTAATCTGCCCCGGTGGCGTTGCTGCTGTTATTGGCGTCCAGATCAAGCACCGGGGGATCGTTCACGGGGTTGACCGTGATGGTGGAGGTGGCGATATTGGAGGGCAACACGCCTACCCCATTCTGAGCGGAGGCGGTGCCACCATCGACCACTGACAGGCTGAATACCCGCAAGCTTCCACCGGTGGGGTTCTCGGCGGTATTCTGGTAACTCAAGGCATCCAGCAAGGCTTCCGTTTCGGCCTTGGTCATTTCCACGGCGCTTGAACTCACCAGCTTTTCAAAGGTGAGGGTCACGTTGTTGCCGCTCTCGCTCACCGTGTAGCGGTAAGTCACGCTGTTGAGCACCACTGTGCCCGTGCCGCCGTTGGTGAGGGTGCCCATCACCAGGCTGCCGCCCGAGGTGGCACCCGTCACCTTCAAGATTTCCGCAGAGGCACCAGCCAGGGTATCCGTGAATTTCGTCTTGTCGTAGGTCAACCGCAAGGATTCAAACGTGGTGCTGTCCACATCGGCGATGTTCACGCCCGACGCCGTCAGCAAGGACACGGCACTGCCGCCCTCCGTGAAGCTGGTTGCATAGTTGCTGGTACTGGCATCGACTGTGTTGAGATCCAGGGTGGGTGAATCATTGGCACCATTGATGGTGATGGTGAGCGTGGCCACATCCACCAGGAGCGGATTGGGCGACGCCACGGCCGTCAGACCGTTTTTGACTTCATACTGGAATTGCTCGGTCAAGGTCTGACCGGCATTCAACGCTTGCACCTGCGCGTTGGTGTTGTCCAGCGCATAGGTGTAACTGCCGTTGGCACTGATGGTCAGGCTTCCATACAGGCCCGTGATGACGGTGCCACCTGCCGTCACCGCCGTGAAGTTGGCATCGCCCGGGGCCCTGGCTCCCATGACACTCAGTGTGCCCGTTGCGGTGGTGTCGTTGGTGAGCACGTTGGTGGAGGTGGTGACCGTGGCCGCCGTGGAATCAGAGGCTTCGGTGACGCTGTTGACGTCGGCCACTGCATTCGGATCGTTGGTGCCCGAGCCCAGCACCGTGATGGTCAGCGTGGTGGTGCTGGTGGCGCCGAGGGTGTCCTGCATTTTGTAAGTGAACACCTCAGTCACCGACTCACCTTCACTGAGATCCGGGTTGTTGGCAAAGGGGGTGTAGATGTAGCTGCCCAGGCCATCGGCATTGAAGGTCAGCGTGCCATAGTCACCCGTGACCGTGGTCCCGGTGGGCGCCGAGAACGTCAATGCAGCATTGGTGAGTGTGGCGGCCTGACTCAGCACAATGCCGGTCACGTTGCCACTGGCGTCATGCGTCACACCGGTGATGGTGGTGCCGGCGGTCACGCCGGTTCCCGCCACGGTCATGCCCACCACCACGGAGCCCGCCGGCGCCGTCAAGGACAGCGAGGTGCCTGAAGAGGCGGCACTGCTGGTGCCCGTGATGGTGGCCGTGCCATTGCTGCCTGAACCATCGGCTTTCAGCGAGAAATACAAGGTCTCGGTACCTGCCAAGGTATAGGTTGTCCCCGTGGTGCCTTTGTAGGTCACTGTACCGGTCAGCGCGATGGAGGAACCACTGGTGTAAGTGGGGGACACCTGAATGGGGTTGCCATTGGCGTCCAGCAATTTATTGCCCGCACCTGACCCGCCCAAAAAGACGTAGTAGCCCGCCTTCACGTTACTGGGCGCGGACGAAAAATTCAGCACCGTGGAAGATGACGACACCGTGGTGGCAGTTGCCGAGCCGGTCAGACCCACGATGGACTTGCCATCCCCCGCATCCACATCGCCATCGTTGGGCAGCACATTGCCTGTGGCTTTGTAACCCAGGGGGTCGGACGTGGTGTACTGGGAGGCGTTGCCGTTGGCAAGCAACGACTCCTTGGCCACGTTGTAATCGGGCTGCGCCGTCGGCTTGTCATTGGCCCCCTGAATGGTGATGGTCAGGGTGCTGGTGGAGGTTCCCCCTCGCCCATCCGACAGGGTGTAGGTGAACGTATCTGTCAGCGTGTTGGTACTCAGGCGCAAGGCCTCCACGGCAGCATTGGCATTGTCTACTTCGTAGATGTAGGAGCCATCTGCCCCGACCTTGAGCGTCCCGTACAGCCCAGGCGCGCTGGCCGGCGTGGACGTGGAGGTGGAACCGGCAGACACCGTGGTGGTCGTTGCCGTCTTGGCCGTGTTGATCACGGCGGTCACGGTGGGCGTGCCACCGTCGGTCGGGTCATCCGCCGTGTTGGTGCCCGCGATGACACCGGTCACCACGCCCGTGATGACGTTGCCCACTGCATTGCCGCCCGAAGAGCCCCCATTGACACCACTGAGCGAGGAAGTATCGGCCGTGCCTTGCTCAGTGGCCGTGGCCACATCGGGTTTGGCGATGGGGTTCTGGTTATCGTTGATCGTGCCGATCCCGGTAGCCGACGTACCCCCGGTATTGGTGGCCACGACTTTGAAGGTTTCGGGGTTCTCGATCAGGCTGTCCGTGAGAATGGCCGTGCGCACCTGAAGGGTGTTGCCGGTCATGGTGATCACGCTGCCACTGGTGTAGTTGTTCCAGGAGACGCCGCCATCGTTGGAATACTGAAGGGCATTGCCGGTATCCAGCGCCAAGCTGGCGTTGTCGGCCGCATTGGTGGTGGCTTGCAAGGCCAGCGTGATTTTTTGACCAGTCACGCCTGTGGCGGAAGACACGGTGAACACCGCATAGCCGTCCGACTCACCCACGGTCACATTGTTCACGCTCAAGGGGCGATCATCGTCCAACTGCGCCGGAAAACCCGTGCCACTGGTATCCGGGGTCAGGCTGGGGCTGGTATTGCCCGACAGGAACACGGACCCCGTGCCATCATCCTTGATGGTGGAGGTCCCCGTGGAGGACGCCCCCGAGGTGGTGGCCGCCGTCAGGGTGAGGGTCTCGGCCCCTTCGTTGAGCGTATCCGGTTTGACGGCCAGACGCACCAGCACACTGGCCGCCTGACCAGGCGTGGCATTGCCGTCATTGGGCATGGTGATGAAACCACCGGTGTATGTCACCCAGGCGGTCCCATTGAAATACTCCATCGAGGAAGCCAGCGCGGTATCCGTGCCAAGCGTCGCCGTTCCGCCGGCCAGGGTCAGGCTCAATTTTTGATCTTCTACGCCACTCACCTTGAACATCACATAAGGTGAAGCTTCGTTGACCGTGGTGCCCGTCACGCTGGGCGTGCGATCGTCATCCAGCGCGGGATAGCTGGCATCGTTGGGTGACAAAGGCGTGGCACTGCTGCTGCCGCTGTACTTGTAAATGGCACCCGTGCCATCGTCCACGATGGTGCCCACGCCGGTGGCCGAGGCGCCTGCGGTGTTGGTGGCGATCAGATTGAACGTTTCGGCGCCCTCATAGCCGCTGTCGTTGGTGATGGCAGTGCGCACCTGCAAGGTGGTGCCACCCGTGGGGATTTGCACATAGCTGTTGGGCGTGTAATCCACCCAGCTGGTGCCATTGAAGTACTGCAGCGGCACGCTTGTACCGGCATTGCCCGTGTCAGTCCCCAGGGTGGCA
>VEQI01000191.1 GCA_018883305.1 Limnohabitans sp.
ATCAACGCATCGGCGATGTCTCCGGTCGGGGCAAACTGGGTGCCGACATGCGCGAGATCTGGATGATGCAGCCGCGCTTTGACAAACGTGCCGGTAGCGGGCCGTTCACTCTGGTGGAGCAGGCGCGCTTTCGTGCCGGCTTTGACTTCATGCGGCTGCGTGCCGATGTGGGCGAGATCGATGTCACGCTGGCGGACTGGTGGCAAGAGTTCAGTTTGGCCGATGACGCCTCACGCGAGGAGTTGATGCAGCAGGTGCGGCCTGCGCCCCAGCGCCGCAAGCGTCGCACTGACGAGGGTGATTCATTCCAGCGCGCGGAGTCGGGTTCACCAGGGCCGTCGCAGGCCCACGACCAGGATTCGGACGGTGAGGGCGCCACCCGACGTGCTGGCCCGCGTCGACGTCGCAGCCGACGCGGCCGTGGCGGCTCGGGGCCGGGTTCATCCACGGGGTCTGGAACTTCCGAGGCCTGAGCTGACCATGGGCGCTTTGTCATCGCGCGCCCCGGTCAAGGCGCTGGTGGCCTTGGGGGCCAATCTGGGCGATGCGCCTGCCCGGGTGCAGCAAGGCTTGGTGTCCTTGGGCCAGTTGCCGCAGACTCGCGTGTTGAAATCCTCCGACCTGTACCGCACGGCACCTTGGCAAGCACAGGGGCCTGACTTCATCAACGCCGTGGCGCTGCTGGACACATCACTCACTGCGCCCGATCTGTTGCGCGCCATGCAAGCCTTGGAACACGCGGCGGGTCGTGAGCGACCGTATCGGAATGCACCCCGAACGCTGGATCTGGACCTGGTGATGTATGGCGACGCCTCTATGAGCAGTCCAGCGTTAACCTTGCCGCATCCGCGCTGGCACGAGCGCGCTTTTGTGTTGTTCCCTCTGCGAGATGTGGCACCTGAACGGGTCAGTGATGCCATGCTGAACGCCGTGGCTGATCAAAGGATTGAACGATGGGTCTGATGTCGGGGCTGAATGGTATGGCCGTGGGGCAGACGATGTTGCTGCTGCTGTTGTCCAATGTCTTCATGACGTTTGCCTGGTACGGGCATTTGCGGAATCTGGCGGCCGCGCCCTGGTATTGGGCCGCGCTTGTCAGCTGGATGATTGCCTTGGCTGAATACCTGCTTCAGGTGCCTGCCAATCGCCTGGGTTACCGTGAGGCCGGGCTCAGCGTGGCGCAGCTCAAAGTGATTCAGGAAGTGATCACGCTCAGTGTGTTTGTGCCGTTCTCCTTTTGGTTCATGAAGGAGCCGCTGAAGTTGGACTACCTGTGGGCCGGCCTTTGCCTGGTGGGGGCGGTGTATTTCATGTTTCGCGCCTGAATTTCATCCCTCAGGGGGCCTACCCAGGGCTCACCTTCAGCGTCCGTGGCGGACACGCCGCAGGTCATTCAGGGGTTAAACTCCCGGATGTCATCAAAACGTCACGATGTGTGTCATCCCTGACCTGGAGTCCCCATGCTGTTTGCCAAGCTGCTGCCCCGCGAGGGCAATTTTTTTGAGATGTTCAACCAGCATGCCGACCGCATTGTGGAGGCTGCACATGCCTTCTCCAGTCTGGTGGAGCATTACAGCGACACCCATTTGCGTGACAAATACAACCAGGACGTGGACAACGCTGAACGCGCAGCCGACCGTGTCACGCATGAGGTCAACAAGGCCATCCACAAGACCTTCATCACCCCCATCGATCGGGAGCAGATCCACTCGCTCATCAACACCATGGACGATGTGGCTGACCTGATCCAAGACTCGGCCGAAACCATGGCCCTGTACGACGTGCGCCACATGACCGAGGAAATCCGCCGCCTGACCGACCTGAGCGTGCGTTGCTGCGAGCGCCTGCGTGATGCTGTCAAGTTGCTGGACAAGATTGCTGAACCCGCTACCGCAGAGGCCGCACTCAAGACTTGCGAGGAAATCGACAAGCTGGAGTCCGATGCCGATCGCGTGATGCGCAGCGCCATGAGCAAGCTGTTCCGCGAGGAGCCCGATGTGCGTGAAGTCATCAAGCTCAAGGCCATCTATGAGTTGCTGGAGACCATCACAGACAAGTGCGAGGATGTGGCCAACCAGATCGAGGGCATCGTCCTCGAAAACTCCTGATCAGAGGCCGCCTGCCATGCTAGAAACCGTGCCCGTTGCCCTGTGGGTCGTGATTGTGCTGGTGCTGATGGCGCTGGCCTTCGACTTCATGAATGGCTTTCATGATGCGGCCAACTCGATTGCCACGGTGGTCTCCACCGGTGTGCTGCGCCCAGCGCAAGCCGTGGTGTTTGCAGCGTTCTTCAATTTTGTGGCCATCTTCATCTTTCACCTGAGCGTGGCGGCCACGGTGGGCAAGGGCATTGTGTTGCCAGGAGTGGTGGACACCCACGTGGTGTTCGGCGCGCTGGCCGGGGCCATTACCTGGAACATCGTGACCTGGTATTACGGCATTCCCAGCAGTTCCTCGCATGCGCTCATTGGCGGTATTGTGGGCGCGGTGATGGCCAAATCGGGGGCCAGTGCCTTGATTGCCACCGGCATCATGCGCACGGTGGCGTTCATCTTCGTGTCGCCGTTGCTGGGCTTCCTGCTGGGGTCGCTGATGATGCTGATCGTGGCCTGGACTTTCCGGCGTGTCACCCCGTCGCGGGTGGATAAGTGGTTCCGCCGTCTGCAACTGGTGTCCGCCGGGGCCTACAGCCTGGGACACGGCGGCAATGACGCCCAGAAGACCATTGGCATCATCTGGATGTTGCTGATCGCCACCGGCTATGCCTCCAGCACCGATGCCTCACCCCCCACCTGGACCATCGTGTCTTGTTACATCGCCATTGCCCTGGGCACCATGTTTGGTGGCTGGCGTATCGTGAAGACCATGGGGCAGCGCATTACCAAGCTGAAGCCGGTGGGTGGTTTCTGCGCAGAGACCGGTGGTGCTTTGACGCTGTTCCTGGCCACGGCATTGGGCATTCCGGTCTCCACCACTCACACCATCACTGGCGCCATCGTGGGCGTGGGCTCCACCCAGCGGGCCAGTGCGGTGCGCTGGGGGGTGGCCGGCAACATCATCTGGGCCTGGGTGCTGACCATTCCCGCCAGCGCCTTTGTCGCGGGCGTGGCTTACTGGATCAGTTTGTCGCTTTACTGAGCGGGGCGCTTGCCGGCCCCTGTTGACTCATTCCGCCAGTTTGCGGGCTTCCTCGATTTGTGTTTCGAAATAGCGCTGGAAGCTGTAGACGATGCTGGACATCAGCACTGTGGTGCCAATCAGCAAGGATGCAATGATGGCAAAGATGGTGGACCAGCGGGTTTGGCCAGCGGGTGACTGTTCGTCGTGGCCAGGGTTGAAACGCCGGTTCCAATCTTCCGGCTTGGCGAGTGCATAAATAATCGCATTGAGCGCGCAGGCAGACATGGTGAAACCCAACAGCGGCACCAGCACCCAGCTCAACCGGTCGTCCAACCCGTAGTCCTGGATGCGTTCAATGCCGTACAAGCCCAGCGCTGTCGGTACTGGCAACAGCCAAGCCAGCCAGTCGTCACGGCCGTACAGGTAAAAGCGATGTAGCCCGAAAGGCCCGCCTACAAATGCCAGCCAGGCTGCCCATGTCTTGTTTTTCATCCCTGGATCATAAACGTGCGGGCTGGATGGACAAAAGGTAGGGGGCGGAGTCTGGTTATAATGTGTGGTTTTCCAGCGTGTCGCTGGCCGGGTGGCCATGTCGCGTGTCTCAAACGCCGGAAAAATTTCACCACCCGAAGGATTCAACATGGTCGTCATTCGACTCTCCCGCGGCGGCGCCAAGGCCCGTCCGTTTTTCAATATCGTCGTCGCTGACAAGCGCGTGCGTCGTGACGGCCGCTTCATCGAGCGCATTGGCTTTTACAACCCCATCGCCGTCGAAGGCGAAGAGGGCCTGCGCATTGCGCAAGACCGTCTGGCCTACTGGAAGGGCGTTGGCGCCCAAACTTCGCCCACCGTGCTGCGCCTGATCAAGCAGGCCGCTGCCAAGGCCGCTTAATCAGCGTCTGGCTGGTGCTCCAGCGGAGTCGGTCATCGATACCATCCTGCCCCTGGAGCCCGCCGTTCTACCCGACGACGCCGTCGAGGTAGGTCGCATTCTTGATGCCTGGGGCATCAAGGGCTGGTTCAAGATCCAGCCCCACAGCGCTTCTCCGGAGGCGCTTTTTTCTTCCAAACGCTGGTTTCTCCAACCCACGGAACGCGGACCGCGTGCCTTTGAAGGCACGGTGCTGATGCGCGTGCAGCAAGCCAAAGAGCATTCTGACAGCGTGGTGGCCAGTGCCCACGACATCACGGATCGCTCGCAGGCCGAGCGACTTAAGGGGTCGCGCATCTTTGTCAGCCGTGCCAGTTTCCCCACGCCTTCACCCGACGAGTTCTACTGGGTCGACTTGATTGGCCTGCAAGTGTTCAACCGAGAGGGCCTGGACCTGGGCACGGTGAGCGACTTGATGTCCACCGGTCCCAACACCGTGCTGGCATTGCAATGGCAAGCGGATGGCAAGACCCATGAACGCATGATTCCATTCGTCAATGCCTACGTGGATACCGTCGATCTGACCGCCCGCCGCATCCTGGTCGATTGGCAGCCCGATTACTGAGGGGCGCCATGCGTTTCGACGTCATCACCCTGTTCCCCGAACTGTTCGAGCCCTTCTTGGCCAGTGGCGTGACGCGCCGTGCTTTCAGCACTGGGCAGGTGGTGGTGCGGCTGTGGAATCCCCGTGACTACGCTCAGGGGGGCTATCGACGGGTGGATGATCGGCCTTTTGGGGGCGGCCCGGGCATGGTCATGATGGCCGAGCCCTTGCGCCTGTGTCTGCAGGCCATTCGGGATGACCGGGGCCAGACCCGTGAGCAAGCGCCTTTGCTGCTGTTCTCGCCCATTGGCCAGGTACTCCAGCACGAGCGGGTGGCGAACATGGCGAGCAGCGAAGGGGCCGTCCTGCTATGTGGGCGCTATGAAGGCGTTGACCAGCGCTTCATTGATCACCATGTCGATGGGCAGATCAGTCTGGGGGACTTCGTGCTCTCCGGCGGCGAAATTGCCGCACTGGCGCTGCTGGACGCCGTGACTCGCCTGCAACCCGGTGTCCTCAACGACGACGCCAGCCACCAGCTCGACAGTTTTAACCCGGCGCTGGACGGCCTGCTGGATTGCCCGCACTACACCCGACCGGAGGTCTGGGAAGGCGACACAGTGCCTGCGGCCCTGATGTCTGGGCACCACGCCCTGATTGAACGCTGGCGGCGGGATCAGCGCCTCCTGCTGACGGCACGGCATCGGCCGGATTTGCTGGCGCAGGCGCGTCGAAACGGTCGACTGGATGCGGCCGATGAACAGGTGTTGCTGCGCGCGCCGAGAAACTGAGGGCCGAAGGCCGCTAACCAGGGGTTTGAGTTGGGTTACAATAGCAGGCTCTCGATCCTCTGGTCGGCCGCCTGGCGATGCTTGTCTAAACATCATCAAGCCGGGCCCTTAGCGTAGCGCGACCAAGATCCTATGAGGCTACTATGAACCTGATTCAGACGCTTGAACAAGAAGAAATCGCCCGTCTGGGCAAAAACATCCCCGACTTCGCCCCCGGTGACACCGTCATCGTGAGCGTGAATGTAGTGGAAGGCACCCGCAAGCGCGTGCAGGCCTATGAGGGTGTCGTGATTGCCAAGCGCAACCGCGGCCTCAACAGCGGCTTCACCGTGCGCAAGATCTCCAGCGGGGAAGGCGTGGAGCGTACTTTCCAGACCTACAGCCCGCTGATCGCCGGCATTGAAGTCAAGCGTCGCGGTGATGTGCGTCGTGCCAAGCTGTACTACCTGCGTCAGCGCAGCGGCAAGTCGGCACGTATCAAGGAAAAGCTGGTGTACAAGAGCGCACCGGCCGCTCAGTAAGCCAGACACGTCGACAGGCCCGCATCGGCCACTCGACCGGAAAACCGCCTTTGATCCCAGAGGCGGTTTTTTTATGTCCAGACACTTCATCCCCTGATTCATGTCCAAGCCCTTCACGCCGCTGACCCAGTTGCCCAACTTCGACCCGCTGCGCATGCCCGTGCTGGGGGTGGACGACCATTTGCCGGCGGTGCCCGCCGAACGGCTGCGGCCAGATGCCTTGCGTGAGCGTTTCCAGCGCACCCTGGAGTGGACGCCTGACATCGTGCGCGAGCGCAGCTTTGCCCAGCGTGAGCCCGCGTTGGCGGCCGTGCTGATTGGCATCGTCATGCGTGACGAACCCACGGTGCTGCTGACCCAGCGCACCACACACCTGTCCACGCACTCCGGTCAAATTGCTTTCCCGGGTGGCAAGGTGGACAGCACCGACCGCGATGTGGTGGAGACGGCATTGCGGGAATCTGAGGAAGAGGTGGGGCTGGCGCCTGATCGCGTGCAGGTGCTGGGGACCATCACCGAATACGTCACTGGTACCGCTTTCATTGTGACGCCCGTGGTGGGGCTGATTCAGGCCGAACACACGCTCACGCCCAATCCCCATGAAGTGGCCTCGGTATTCGAGGTGCCCTTGGCCTTTCTCATGAATCCGGCCTATCACCGCCGACACGCGCTGGAGGCCGAAGGGCGGCGGCGCGAATGGTTCTCCATGCCTTATCAGGACGGTGTCGAGCAGCGCTTCATCTGGGGGGCCACCGCGGGCATGATCCGAAATTTCTACCGATTCCTGATGGCGTGACAGTGCTGGTG
>VEQI01000458.1 GCA_018883305.1 Limnohabitans sp.
GCTCCGGCCCGGTGTACATGGATGCCCCCTCGCTGGATCTGTGGCCCAACGTCAGCTGGACACCGGACACCCAAAAGAGCAAGCGCGTGGACCTCAACCAGCTCACCAAGGCCGAAGTCGCCAGCTGGAAACCGGGCGACACCCTGCTGCTCAACGGCAAGATGCTCACCGGCCGCGACGCCGCGCACAAGCGCATCCAGGACATGCTGGCCAAAGGCGAGAAATTGCCGGTGGATTTCACCAACCGCGTGATTTACTACGTGGGCCCGGTGGATCCGGTGCGTGACGAAGCAGTGGGCCCTGCCGGCCCCACCACCGCCACCCGCATGGACAAGTTCACCGAGATGATGCTCAAGGACACCGGCCTGATTGCCATGATCGGCAAAGCCGAGCGCGGCCCCACCGCCATTGAGGCCATCAAGAAGCACCAAAGCGCCTACCTCATGGCCGTGGGCGGCGCCGCCTACCTGGTGAGCAAGGCCATCAAGACCGCCAAGGTGGTGGGCTTTGCAGATCTGGGCATGGAAGCCATCTATGAATTCGACGTGGTGGACATGCCCGTGACCGTGGCCGTGGATGCCGGCGGCACCAGCGCGCACATCACCGGCCCGGCGCAATGGCAGCAGCGCATTGCCTCAGGTGAGTTCAAGGGGATTGGCGTCAAGGCGGGCTAAGCCTGACGCGACTGAGGGTTGCCTGGAAAGCACCCTCAGTGCAGGTGCCTGGGCTTGCGACCACCGTGACCGCCGCCTCCGTGACCGCCCCCGCCGTTGCCACGCGGGGGGCGCCCGATTTCCAGTGAATTGACCAGTTGATCGAACCGCTGATTGAACAGCTTGTCGATTTCGGTCACCACCCCTGAGAGCTCGGAGGCATCAAAATGACGCTCCATCATGTGGATGACATCGTCCACCAGCATGTCGCGCTGGATCTGCATGATGGCTGCGGGGGTTGGACCCACAAATAGCATGAGGAAATCATCTCGGGATTCACGGCCGGCGGATTCGTCTTCATCGTCGAAGTCGGCATCGTAGAAGGTCACTTCCAATGCAGCGCCGGCGTCAGCCAGATCGTTCAGGGCCATGCACAGGTCATCCAGTTGCTGACGAAAATCTTCGTCACCGGCAACGGTCCAGCACAACTGCAGCAAATGCTCGTGGGTATCAAACCGGATGCCCGGTTCTTCCGGATAAGCACTCACCGCACCATCCGTCAGGGACGTGGCGCCCGCATAGGACCACAACGGACGGGTGGCCTCTTGCAACTGCTCAAACGTCACATCGCTGCGCAGGGGAATCTCCCCATGCACATGGATTTCGTAGGGAGCGTTGTAGCGGGGCATGTGAGTGTGAGCCAATGAATGGAGACCAGTATATGCCAGCCCCCGAAAAACCCATGGTGCCCGAGACCGGAATCGAACCGGTACGCCGCCTTTCAGCAAGCGGCGGATTTTAAGTCCGCTGTGTCTACCAATTTCACCACTCGGGCGAGTGTTGCGGGGGACATTGTCGCAAACATTTTCCGTCTTCCCGGAATCGGCAACATCAAATGTCCAGCTTTTGGGTTGCCCCT
>VEQI01000192.1 GCA_018883305.1 Limnohabitans sp.
AGCTGACTCAGGCCAAACCGCTCAGCATGCTCGATCACCATCAGCGAGGCATTGGGCACATCCACGCCCACTTCAATCACCGTCGTGCTGACCAGCACCGCCATCGCACCCGAGACAAAGCGAGCCATGATGTCCTTTTTCTCGGCCTCGGGCAAACGGGAGTGCAACAGGCCCACCTCGATCTCTGCGCCTCCTTGCGCCTGCAAAGCTTGCGTCAATTGCGCATGGGTGTCGGTGGCGTTACGCAGGTCCAGCGCTTCGCTCTCCTCGATGAGTGGGCAAACCCAGTACACCTGACGGCCTTGGTCTACCTGAGCACGAATGCGTTCGATAACTTCCTCTCTTCGCGACTCGCTCACCACCTTGGTGACCACGGGGGTGCGGCCAGGTGGCAACTCATCCAGGGTGGAGACATCCAGATCCGCGTAGTAGCTCATCGCCAGCGTTCGAGGAATGGGGGTGGCCGACATCATCAACAGATGCGGTTCGGCCACCGCCTGCGCCTCGTCTTCGCCCGTGGGTTGCAGCTTGTCGCGCAAGGCCAGGCGCTGCGCCACGCCAAAGCGGTGTTGCTCATCAATGATGGCCAAGGCCAGCGCCCGGAATTGCACCTGCGCCTGAATCACCGCATGCGTGCCCACCACCAGCGCGGCGCGCCCATCGGCAATCAGGGCCAACATGGCGTCGCGGGTCTTTTTTTTCTGACTGCCGGTCAGCCAGGCCACCTCCAGTCCCAACGGGGCCAGCAAGGGTTCCAGCCAACCGATCAATTTGCGAAAGTGTTGTTCCGCCAGAATTTCCGTGGGGGCCATCAGGGCACATTGCCAGCCGGCCGCCATGCACTGTGCCGCGGCCAAGGCGGCCACCACGGTCTTGCCGGATCCCACATCGCCTTGCAGCAAACGGTGCATGGGTTCATGACGTGACAGATCCGCCGCAATCTCGGCTTGCACGCGGGCTTGTGCACCTGTCAAACCGAAGGGCAAGGCTTGCAGCAATCGTTGCGGCAAGTCCGCCGCCGCCCCCGAGGGCACCAACGCCGGCGCGCGCAGGCGCAGTCGCTCCTGGCGCGACTGCCATTGCGACAACTGCTGGGTCAGCAACTCTTCGGCCTTGAGGCGCTGCCAAGCCGGATGGCTGCGATCCTCCAGGGTGGTTAAGGGCACATCCGGGGTGGGGTGATGCAGAAACTGCAACGCCCGCGCCAGCGGCCAGGCCTGAGGCGGCAAGGCGTCCGCAGGCACGGTCTCGGTCAAGGCCCCCGAGCGCAGGCAACGGCTCAACCCGCCTTGCACGGCACGCCGTAAATAGGCCTGCGGCAAGCCCGCCGAGGTGGGATACACCGGCGTCAGCGCCGCCGGCAACTCGCCACCTGCCGCCTGCACCACCGGGTGCATGATGGTGCGGCCCATGAATCCGCCGCGCACCTCGCCACGCAAACGCACACGCTGGCCCGGGGCCAGCGACTTCTGCAGGGAGGGATAGGCATTGAAAAAGCGCAAGGTGCAGGTCTCATCGCCGTCACGCACCACCACCACCAACTGGCGTCGAGGACGATAACTCCAGTCGCTAGACACCACCTCGGCCTCAAACTGGCCCGTTTCGCCGTCACGCACATCGGCCAGTCGCATCAGGCGTGTTTCGTCCTCGTAGCGCAACGGCAGATGCAAAGCCAGGTCGATGTCACGCACCAGGCCCAGCTTGCGCAAGGCTTTCTGAGGGACGGACAGGGGTTTATCGGCGGCCATCCCGTGATTGTGCCTGGGGCCTCTACACTTGTGCGATGACCATCCACGCCCTCCCGCAACGCGCCACATCAGCGGCGCCGCCCCCTGCCCACGCGCCGCTGGCCCAGTTCGGCTTTGTCTGGTTTGTCCCGGTCATGGGCTGGATTGGCTTGACGATGGCCTGGTTTCAATCGTCACCCTCCGTCAGTGGCATCCCGATGACCGCGCAACTCGCCTCACTCATCGCGGTGGTCTTGTTCGGCTTGGTGCTGCTCACCAACGCGGTTCGCGCCTGGCGTCATCCCCAGGCCCTGATGGCGGATCTGCGTCATCCGGTGCGCATGGCCTTCACGGCGTCTGGCGCCATTGCGCTGGTACTGATGGCCACGCTGGGCACGCTGTGGGGACTGACCGATGCCCTCTGGGTCCAGGCCCTGTGGTGGGCGGGTTCCTTGCTGGAGTTCTCCATCACCGTGTGGGTGATGTCGCGTTGCCTGCGACATGCGGAATCCGGTGGCCTGGCCTGGCCTGCCGTCACCCCTTTGCTGATCATCCCCATCGTGGGCAATGTGCTAGTGCCACTGGCCGGGCTCCAATGGCCAGTGCAAGGTTGGGTGAGTGCCCAGTTTGGACTGGGTCTGTTCCTGTGGCCGCTGGTGGTGGGCTTGTTGCTGGTGCGCTGGATTCAGGCCGGACCGTTGCCCGCGCGCATGACCCCCACCTTGTTCATTCTGGTGGCGCCGCCTTCGGCCATCGGCCTGGCCCTGTTGCAATGGGCGGCACCACCTGCTGCGGCCTGGGCCTGTTGGGGCGTGGCGTTGATGTCCCTGCTGTGGGCGCTCAGCCAGTGGCGGCTGATCGCAGGGCTGCCGTTTGGCATGCCGCATTGGGGCATGAGCTTTCCGCTGGCCGCCTTCTCTGCCCTGAGCCTGCGGTTGAGCCGCTTACCCGAAGGGTCATGGCTGATGCAGCCCGCGCAACTGGCCTTGTGGATCACCACGGGCGTGATCCTGTGGCTCAGCGTGAAAAGCCTGCAAGGCTTGTTCAACGGGCACTTGCTCCAACCCGAGGGGTGAAATCCCCTAAGATTGACCCTTTGCGCCCCTCGTTTCTGCCTTGTTGCGCCGGAAGCGCGTGATTGATTCGCGCTTCCAGCCCAGCCTGGTCCGTTCAACCTTTCATTTTTTCAACGCCATGACTGCACGCACACAAGTTCATCGCCTCCAAGTGGCCACCACCTTGCATCAGTTCATTGAACAGCAAGTCCTGCCGGGCACCGGCGTGAGCAGTGACAAATTCTGGCAAGGCTTTGACGCGCTGGTGGCCGATCTGGCGCCCCGCAACCAGGCCTTGCTGGCTGAGCGCGACCGCATCCAGACCGAGATGGACCGTTGGCACGAAGCCCACCCAGGCCCGATCCGCAACATGAAGGCTTATCGCAGTTTTCTGGAGAAGATCGGCTATTTGGTGCCCCACCCCGGCCGCGTCAAAACCACCACCAAAAACGTGGACGCGGAACTGGCCATCCAGGCCGGCCCGCAACTGGTGGTGCCCATCCTCAACGCCCGCTATGCCCTGAATGCCGCCAACGCACGCTGGGGTTCGCTGTATGACGCGCTATATGGCACCGACGTCATCTCTGAAGCCAACGGCGCGGAGAAAGGCACGGGCTACAACCCGGTGCGCGGCGCCAAAGTGATCGAGTACGCACGCTATGTCCTGGACCGCACCGCACCACTGTCCAGCGGCTCGCACATCGACTCCACCGGCTACGCCATCGTGGACGGCCAGCTGCGTGTGACGCTCAAGAATGGTCGCGTGACCAAATTGGCTCGCAACACCCAATTGGTGGGCTACCAGGGCGATGCGGCCAACCCTTCCTCCGTGCTGTTCGAGCACAATGGCCTGCACCTGGACCTGCAGATCAACCGTAAGACCCCCATTGGCGCCACCGATCCGGCCGGCGTGAGCGATCTGGTGGTGGAAGCCGCGCTCTCCACCATTCTTGACCTGGAAGACTCCGTGGCTGCGGTGGATGCCGAGGACAAGGTGCTGGGCTACCGCAATTGGCTGGGCATCCTCAAGGGCACCCTGACCGAATCCGTCACCAAGGGCGATAAAACCTTCACCCGCGGCCTCAACCCCGATCGTGTCTATCAAAGCCCCAAAGGCAAAGGCGAGGTTCGCCTGCATGGCCGCTCGCTGCTGTTTGTGCGCAACGTCGGCCACCTGATGACCAACCCGGCCATCCTCTACACCGGCGCTGACGGTGCGCAGCACGAAATTCCCGAAGGGATCATGGACGCCATGATCACCACCACCATTGCGCTACACGACCTGCAAGGCCATGGCGCCAATGGCTTGCGCAATTCGCGCACGGGCTCGGTGTATATCGTCAAGCCCAAGATGCACGGCCCAGCCGAAGTGGCCTTTGCCGCCGAGCTGTTCGGCCGCGTGGAAAAAGTGCTGGGCCTGGCCGACAGCACGGTGAAGCTGGGCATCATGGACGAAGAGCGTCGCACCAGTGTGAACCTCAAGGCCTGCATAGCCGCAGCCTCCAGCCGCGTGGCCTTCATCAACACCGGTTTCCTGGATCGCACCGGCGACGAAATGCACACCGCCATGCGCGCCGGCCCCATGCTGCGCAAGGGGGACATGAAGAGCAGCGCCTGGATCCAGGCCTACGAGAAGAACAACGTGCTGGTCGGCCTCTCGTGTGGCCTGCGCGGGAAGGCACAGATCGGCAAGGGCATGTGGGCCATGCCCGACCTGATGGCCTCCATGCTGCAACAAAAAATTGGCCACCCGCTGGCAGGTGCCAACACCGCCTGGGTTCCCAGCCCCACGGCGGCCACATTGCACGCCATGCACTACCACCAGGTCAAGGTGACCGATGTGCAAAAGGAACTCGAGCGCATCGATGCCGATGCCGCGCACAACGACCTGCTCAACAACCTGCTGCAAGTACCCGTGGTGGCCAAGCCGCGCTGGAGCGATGCCGACAAGCAGCAGGAGCTGGACAACAACGTGCAAGGCATTCTGGGTTATGTGGTGCGCTGGGTGGACCAGGGCGTGGGCTGCTCCAAGGTGCCCGACATCCACAATGTGGGCCTGATGGAAGATCGTGCCACGCTGCGCATCTCCAGTCAGCACATTGCCAACTGGCTGCGCCATGGCGTGGTGACCTCGGCGCAGGTCAAGGCCACTTTCCGTCGCATGGCCGCGGTGGTGGACAAGCAAAACGCCGGAGATCCGCTGTACCGCAAGATGTCGGGCAACTTCAGCACCTCAGCGGCCTACCAGGCTGCGCTGGATCTGGTGTTCAAGGGCGAGGCCCAGCCCAGTGGCTACACCGAGCCGCTGCTGCACGCCTGGCGCCTGAAGGTCAAGGCGGCCTGAGATCGTGCTGATCAAACTGTTAGGGACACTTCTCAAGTCCCTGATCGGTGGCTTGCTGGCCCTGGCGCTGCTGGGGGCCGGCTATCTGCTGTTTGCTTACCACTTCACCTACTCACGCGGAGAAAGCGTGGGCTTTGTGCAGAAAATTTCGTACAAGGGCTGGCTGTGCAAAACCTGGGAAGGTGAACAGGTGCGCGCCCTGTCCGTGGTGCCCACCATCCCCGAAAAATTCGAATTCACCGTGCGGGACGCTGCCGTGGTGGACAAGATCAATCAGCACATCGGGCAGAAGGTGGTGCTGGAATATGAACAGCATCGCGGGTTGCCACGGTGCTTTGGTGACTCTGAGCATTTTGTGATTGATGTGAGGGTGGCGCCGGGCGAGTGAGTATTTGCAGGCTGCACTCGAGCGTTGATGCCTGTCATCTCATCACGCCTTGCAGAGGCCGACTGTCGACACCAATGGACTGGATGATCTCCATGAAACGCCGCCAACTTCTTCAGCAAGCCTGCCTCCCCGCCCTTTGGCCACTGGGGGGTGGACTGCCGCTACTGGCGGGTGCTCAAACCCAGAGCCCCACCCCCGACCCCACCAAGCTCATTCGCATCGTCGTCCCCTTCGCACCTGGTGGCAGCAACGACATCGTGGGGCGTGCCCTGGCGCAGCAACTGGGGGCGCGGACCAAGCGCAACTTTGTGGTGGAGAACAAGGCTGGGGCAGGTGGCAGTGTGGGCTCTGAATGGGTGGCGCGCGCAGAGCCGGACGGCACCCACCTGCTGTTGATCTCGTCCACCTTCACCATGAACCCGGCCATCATGAAGCTGCGCTATGACCCGCAGCAATCGTTCACGCCCGTGGCCATGCTGGGACTGGGGCCCAGCGTCATCGCCGTGCCGGCGAGCGCGCCCTGGAAAACCATTCAGGAACTGGTGGAGGACTCCAAACGTCAACCCCAATCCATCACGTTTGGCTCGGCCGGGACCGCGAGTTTTCAGCACTTCGCCATCGAGTTGTTCATGCAAAAGACCGGGGCACGCTTCAACATTGCCCACTACAAGGGTGGCGTGCCAGCCTTGATCGATCTGGCCGCCGGGCATATCCAGGTGTCCCTGGGCAGCCTGATTCAAATGCAAAGTTTTCTCAAGGCCGGAAAAATTCGCCTGCTGGCTGTGGCCGGCCACAAGCGGGTGGAACAGATTGCGCACGTGCCCACGCTGCATGAAGCCGGCTACAACCTGGAGGCCAACAACTGGTGGGGGCTGCTGGCGCCAACGGGCACCTCCCCCGCCTGGATTGAGCAACTGCATCAGGATGTGAACGCTGTGCTGTCCAGCGCGGAGATGAAGCAACGCTTGGCCAATGAAGGCGCGGAAACTTCACCCATGACTCGCGCCGAGTTTGCCAAGCTGATGTCGGACGACATGCAGCGCTGGAGTCAGATCGCCCGTGCCACAGGCATCCGCGCTGATTGACGCAAGAGGGAAATCGCCATGCAAGTGCAACCCGTTGGGCAGGATTTTGTGGCGCGTGTCACAGGCGTTGATTTCAAGCAACCTTTGTCGGCAGCGCTTCAGC
>VEQI01000193.1 GCA_018883305.1 Limnohabitans sp.
CAGTTGGACGTAGCCTCAACGCTAGAGCGCCATGACCACGCCAGCTGGTATGCCCGATCGGTGGATTCCAACTATCTCACCGGCAAGCGTGTATTTGTGTTTGGTGACGCCACCCATGCAGTGGCCGCTGCACGCGTGGCCGCGCACGAATTGGGTTTTGAGGTGGTGGGGCTGGGGACCTACAGTCGCGAATTTGCCCGTGAGGTCCGGGAAGCGGCCAAGCAGTACGGTGTAGAGCCCCTGATCACGGACGATTACCTTGAGGTGGAACGGCATATCACCGAGTTGCAACCCGAATTGATACTGGGAACGCAAATGGAGCGCCATATCGCCAAGCGGCATGGCATTCCGTGTGCAGTCATCTCGGCGCCGGTGCATGTGCAGGATTTTCCGGCGCGCTACGCCCCGCAAATGGGTTTTGAAGGGGCGAATGTGCTGTTCGACACCTGGGTGCATCCGCTGATGATGGGCCTGGAGGAACACTTGCTGGGTATGTTCCGTGAGGACTTCGAATTCCACGCCTCGGCCGCCCCGTCGCACCTGGGTGGCGCTCGACAAGATCGCTCAACCCATGCCCCGATGACGGGCCCCGAGCCCGAACAAATTTCCATTGCTGAGCCGTCCCCCCCAAGCCCGGGTGGATGGGCACCCGATGCAGAAAAGGAGTTAGGAAAAATCCCGTTCTTTGTTCGCGGCAAAGCGCGTCGAAACACCGAACGCTATGCCCAGGAACGAGGCCTGACCCTCATCACGGTGGAGACGCTGTACGATGCCAAAGCCCACTTCAGCCGTTGAGCGCCACGCAGACGCGCCGCGCATGCGCGTCGTGTTGCTGACGATGGATCACCATGTGTCGAGTGCAGCGTCGCGCGCTGCTGCGGGCCTGCATCAACAACTGCCGGGGCTGGTGCTGTCCACCCATACTGCCGCCGCGTGGCGAGATGACGAGGCGGCATTGCAGGCTTGCCGGCACGACATTGCCAGCGCCGATCTGGTGATCGTCACCATGCTCTTCATGGAAGACCATTTCCTGCCGGTGCTCGACGCCTTGCAGGCACGCCGCCTGCACTGCGATGCCATGGTCTGCATCATGTCAGCTCCGCCCGTGATGCAACTCACCCGAATGGGCAAGTTCAGCATGGATGCCCAGGCCGGTGGGCTGATGGGGCTGCTCAAACGTTTGCGCCCCAGTCAGAAGGAAAGCGATGGGCCCAAGGCGCCACAAGCCTCGGCGGGTGCCAAGCAAATGGCGATGCTGCGTCGATTGCCCAAATGGTTGCGATTTATTCCAGGCACTGCACAGGATGTGAGGGTGTTTTTCCTGGTCATGCAGTACTGGCTTGCAGGCTCGCAGGAAAACATGTCGAGCCTGGTGCAGTTGCTGGTGCAACGCTATGCCGCCGGACCGCGCGAGTCTCTGCGCGCTTTGGCTCGACCCCATGACGTACTGGAGTACCCCGAGGTGGGCGTTTACCACCCGCGGATGAAGGGTCGTATCGGCCACCATGCGCATGCATTGCCTGGTGCCAAAGACGACTCCAAACCCCGGGTGGGATTGTTATTGTTGCGCTCGTATTTGCTGGCGGGCAATGCTGCGCATTACGACGCCGTCATCACGGCGTTGGAGGCGAGGGGCTTGCGCGTCGTCCCGGCTTTTGCAAGTGGCCTTGACGCACGCCCAGCCATCGAGCAATTTTTCCAATCACAGGGCAGCACGCGCATCGATGCATTGGTGTCCCTCACAGGATTTTCTCTCGTGGGTGGACCCGCCTACAACGATGCGAGTGCCGCAGAAACCATCCTGACGCAGTTGGATGTGCCATATCTTGCGGCGCATCCGGTGGAGTTCCAGACACTGGACCAATGGGGGTCTTCCAGCCGAGGCTTGCTCCCGGTGGAGAACACCATCATGGTGGCCATTCCAGAACTCGACGGATCGACCGGCCCCATGGTGTTTGGGGGTCGAGCGGGTGCCGCTGGCACCACCTGCAACGGTTGCGAGCGCGGCTGCACGTTTTCTGCGGCACAGCAGGCGCAAGACATGTTCACCTGCGCGGATCGCACCGAGATGCTGGCCGCACGCGTGCAACGCCTGGTCAACCTGCGTCGCAAGCAGCCATCGCAGCGCAAACTGGCGGTGGTGGTTTTCAACTTTCCGCCCAACGCCGGGGCGGTGGGGACAGCGGCGTATTTGTCGGTGTTCGAGTCGTTGTACAACACACTCCAGTCGCTGGCTGCCGAAGGGTATCAAGTGGCGTTGCCTGCCAGTGTGGATGATTTGCGCGATCGCTTGCTCCTTGGAAATGCCGCTCAGTTTGGCATGCAGGCGAATGTGCACCACCGCATTCCCGTGTCGCAACATGTCCAGCAAGAGCGCTGGCTTGACGAGATCGAGGCGCAGTGGGGCCCCGCGCCTGGCAAACACCTGACGGATGGGCAGCACCTGATGGTGCTGGGTATTCAACTCGGGCAGGTACTGGTGGCTGTGCAACCCGGATTTGGCTACGAAGGTGATCCGATGCGGTTGCTGTTTGAATCCGGCTTTGCCCCCACCCATGCGTTCAGTGCCTTCTACCGCTACCTGCGCGAAGATTTTCAAGCCGATGCGGTGTTGCACTTTGGAACCCATGGCGCTTTAGAGTTCATGCCGGGTAAACAGGCGGGCTTGTCGGGCCGGTGCTGGCCTGACCGCATGATTGCGGATCTGCCCAATGTGTATCTCTACGCCTCCAACAATCCGTCCGAGGGCGCGTTGGCCAAACGCCGTTCCGCCGCCACGCTGGTGAGTTATTTGACACCGTCCGTGAGCGAGTCGGGTTTATACAAAGAGTTGCTGGATATCAAACAGACGCTCGATCGCTGGCGCCAGATGGAGCAAGCCTCCCCAGAAGAACGTCAGTTGCTGGTCAATTTGCTGCATCAACAATCGCTGTCACTCTCGCTGAAAGTGCCCGAGCAACTGACCGACAACTTGGACTGGATTCAGCATGTGCAGGCGCAATTGCTGGAAATCGAATACACCTTGATTCCAGAGGGCATGCATGTGGTGGGCCAAATACCAACGCCCGCTCAGCGACTGGCCACGCTCAAGGCCATGGCCAAGGCCATGGCACTTGAACAAGACCCTGTGCTTGAACTGCTGGTTCAGGGCGCCAGTGAGTCTGAACTCCACCAACGCCTGATTCACCTGCCAGAGAACCAACAGGCGTCTTTGAAAACCTTGATCGAGACGCATCGCTTGCTGCAGGAAGACCACGAAACCCGCGGCCTGCTACGCGCGCTGGATGGGCGCTATACCCCGCCAGCCCCGGCGGGCGATTTGCTGCGCATGCCAGAGGTGTTGCCAACCGGGCGAAATTTGCACGGACTGGATCCCTTCAGATTGCCCACCACTTTTGCGGTGATGGAAGGACGTCGTCAAGCGGATCGGTTGTTGCAACGCTACGCACAAGACGGCAGCGGGTATCCCGAAACCGTGGCCATGGTCCTCTGGGGGACCGACAACCTCAAGTCTGAGGGGGGGCCTTTGGCACAGGCGATGGCACTGATGGGCATGCAACCGCGCTTTGACACCTACGGGCGTTTGGCCGGTGCAAGCCTGGTGCCCTTGGCCGAGTTGGGTCGACCGCGCATTGACGTGGTGATCACGCTGTCGGGCATTTTCAGGGATTTGCTGCCATTGCAAATCCGCATGCTTGCAGAGGCCTGTTACCTGGCTGCATCGGCGGATGAACCTGAAGACATGAATTTCATCCGCAAGCATGCGCTGGCCTTCATGGCTGAACATGGAGGGACCCTGGAATCGGCTTCCTTGCGCGTGTTTGGCAATGCCGAAGGCGCCTATGGCGCCAATGTGAATCACTTGGTCGACAGCAGTTGTTGGGAAAGCGAAGACGAACTGGGCAACGCCTTCACCCAGCGCAAGGGCTTTGCCTACGGCCGCGAGGGGCGTCCCGTGCGCAACAACGTGGTGCTGCAAAGCACGCTGGCCAGCGTTTCCCTGACCTACCAAAACCTGGATTCGGTGGAGCTGGGCATCACCAGCATCGATACCTACTTTGACACCTTGGGCGGTATTAGTCGCGCCGTGTTGCAGGCTAAGCACCAGCAGCAAGGCAATGCGGCAGTCGCGCCCCCGGTGTACATCGGGGACCAGACCCAGGGGGCTGGTGTGATCCGCACGCTGAATGAGCAAGTCGCCCTGGAAACGCGCACGCGCATGCTCAACCCCAAATGGCACGAAAGCATGCTGCAGCATGGATACGAAGGGGTGCGGCAAATTGAAGCGCACCTGACCAACACCATGGGCTGGTCGGCCACCACGGGCCAGGTGCAGCCGTGGGTCTATCAGCAGTTGGCGCAAACCTTCATGCTCGATCCCGTCATGCGCGAACGGCTTGCCAAGCTCAACCCCACAGCGTCCGCCAAGGTCGCTCACCGACTGCTCGAGGCCTCACGCCGACAGTATTGGAAACCCGATGCCGATACCTTGAACGCCTTGTTGCAGGCGGGCGAGGAATTGGAAGACCGCCTTGAAGGCGTCCAGCAAGGAGTGCTCGCATGATGGAAACAACCACTGTCCCTGTCTCTCAAATTGGCCGTGTCCCGCGGGGCGCGGACGGCGAGGGCAGTGTGCAGGTGCAAATGGACCCTGGCGTGAAGATTGGCACCGCCAAAGTCTTTGCGGTGTATGGCAAAGGTGGTATTGGCAAAAGCACCACGTCTTCCAATCTGTCGGTGGCGTTCAGCAGGATGGGCAAGCGGGTGTTGCAAATTGGGTGCGACCCCAAACACGACTCCACATTCACGCTGACCAAAAAACTCATGCCCACCGTCATCGACGCGCTCGAGTCAGTGGACTTTCATGCCGAAGAACTGCGCGTCGAGGATTTTGTCTATCAAGGCTACAACGGCGTGATGTGTGTCGAAGCGGGCGGGCCCCCGGCAGGCACTGGCTGCGGTGGCTATGTCGTGGGGCAGACCGTCAAGCTGCTCAAAGAGCATCACCTGCTGGAGGACACCGATGTCGTCATTTTTGATGTGCTCGGCGATGTGGTGTGCGGGGGCTTTGCTGCGCCATTGCAGCACGCCGACCGCGCCTTGATTGTGACTGCCAACGATTTCGACTCGATTTTTGCCATGAACCGCATCGTGCAAGCCATCGGCGCGAAATCGAAAAACTACAACGTTCGTCTGGGCGGTGTGATTGCCAACCGCAGCGACGCCACCGACCAAATCGACAAGTTCAATGCCGTGGTGGGGCTCAAGACCATGGCGCATTTCCCGCACCTGGATGAAATTCGACGCAGTCGTCTGAGCAAGTCCACGCTGTTCGAGCTCGACCCCACGCCAGCCGTGAAGGCGGTGCAGGACGAGTACATGCGGTTGGCCGCCAACCTGTGGCTCGGCGCAGACCCTTTGCCGGCTGTGCCGATGAAGGATCGTGACATTTTTGATTTACTGGGGTTTGACTGATGCAGCACGCCAGCTACCTAGAACGCAGAGGCCAGATCGAGGCCTATTTTGACCGTACCGCGGCGCAGGCCTGGGAACGGTTGACATCCGACGCGCCTGTGGGACGCATTCGTGCCACTGTGCGTGCGGGACGCGATGAAATGCGTCGAACCTTGCTTTCCTGGTTGCCACCAGACATGTCCGGACAGCGGCTGCTGGATGCAGGTTGCGGAACCGGCGCGTTGGCCGCGGTTGCTGCCAGCCGGGGCGCCAGCGTGGTCGCCATTGATCTGTCTCCCACCTTGGTGCAATTGGCTCGGGACAGATGGCAAGCTGACCCGCTGTCAACCACCGTGACGGGCAAGATCGAATTTTTAAGCGGCGATATGTTGGATCCGGCGCTAGGGCATTTTGACCACATGGTGGCCATGGACTCGCTGATCCACTATGACCTCCCTGATTTGGTGCGAGCACTCGACACGCTGTCCCAACGCTGCCAGGGCTCCATGGCCTTCACCTTTGCCCCGCATTCCACCTTGCTGGCGGCCATGCACCGCGTCGGTCGCTGGTTTCCCCGTAGCGACCGATCGCCCTCACTGGCGCCCATGCGTCAGGTGGAGTTGCAGCGACACTTGACCCATACCCTGGGCGCCCAGGGCTGGCAAGAGGGTTCCAGCCAGCGCGTGGCGAGCGGTTTTTACACCTCACAGGCGTGGCAATGGAGTCGCGCATGCGCTTGAGGCTGACGCCCCCGGGATGGCTGCTGGCCTTGGCCAGCCGATATGTGCCGTTTGCGGATGCGGTCTCCCATGATTTGCCATTGAGCCGGTTGTTGCGTTTGTCTTTGTTCCAGGCGGCCATCGGTATCACCTTGGCATTGCTGGTAGGAACCCTCAACCGCGTCATGATTGTCGAGTTGGGCGTGCCGGCCTGGTGGGTGGCCATGTCAGTGGCGCTTCCGTTGGTGTTCGCTCCCTGGCGAGCGCTCATCGGTTATCGAAGCGATACACACCCGTCGGCGCTGGGTCTGCGTCGATTGCCGTATTTGTGGGCAGGGGGGTTGTTGATGTTTGGCGGGCTGGCCATCATGCCTTTTGCCCTGCTGGCCTTGGCTGAGCCACGCGAAGGGTATCTGTGGGCGGGACGTATCGGCGCAGCCCTGGCATTTTTGCTGGTGGGTGCTGGTATTCAGATGACACAGACTTCTGGGTTGGCGCTGGCCAGTGACAT
>VEQI01000194.1 GCA_018883305.1 Limnohabitans sp.
GCTTTGTCCAGGCTGGGGCCCTTTGAACCTCCCGAGGTAGCCACCAAATCCTTGTCAGCCAATCGGTCGGAGGTGATGCCCCCGCCGCAGGTGCTGGCGGAGTCTCTGTTGAGAATCATGGTGGCAGATGGCGTGGTTGACCCCCAGCAAATGGCATATGTGGGTCACGTGATTCAACGCTATCCTGGCTTGCAAGAGTTGGCCGTCCAGCAAGCCCGCAAAGTCACCACGGACCAATTTTTGCTGAAAGTGCGTGGCATGCTCACGCCCAACCAGGCCCTGTGTGTGTTGTGTCAGAGTGCACAGCTGATCTTCATTGAAGGTCGGGGTTCGCAACCCAAATGGCAAGTGTTTCGCCAGTTACGCGATGCCTGGGGGTTGTCCGAGCGAGACATGGTGGTTCACCTCGGCACATTGAAGTTCAATGCCTCCAAGTTATTGTCTCGTCGCGACGAGAATGCACAGCCATCTGCCTGGGGCATGCGGCAGGACGACTGGGCGGCCATGAAAAACGGTCAACCTAGGCCCGGTGGCCGAGGCCAGGCGCAGGATCGCGCCGATGAAGGCACGGTGATCCGCCGTGGGGGTGATGCAGGTCCCAGCCCGGTCCAACAACGTCCCAGGGGGGCCAGTGCGGTGCACCGAGGTCCGGTGCAAGCGCCGCCGGCACGCGCGGCAGCCCCTTCCGCCAGGCCTGCGTCACCGGGTGTTGCCAGGAACGCGCCAGCTGCCAGACCTGCAGCGGCATCCCCCGCTGCAGTATCGCCAGCGTCTGCGGTTGCGCAACCTAAATCCGCTGCTGCGGCCCCCGCAGCATCTACCGCACCGATAACCGCCAGCGCACCGTCATCGGGTGTGACACAGGATGAGGCACTGGGTTCACACACGGCCGCAGCCGTTGAATCCGCGCAGGATCAAGGACCGACCACAACCGCGGCCGAGGTGGTGCCCAACGAATCCTACGTGGATGAGAATGCCTCCGTGTCCACGCAGGAAGCTGCTGAGTTGACCTCGGTGGAGGAAACAGGCCCCCACGAGAGTGAGGGTTCCCAGGTGACCGAGGTCGAGGCGACGTCAGACGCAGAACAAGCCGTGGAGGGCCGTGTCGACGAAATGTCGGAACCGGCATCAGCCGCCAACCCCGCCCCCGAAGCCGAAGAACCGGCGTCTGTGTCGGCAGAGCCTGTGCAGGAACCGGCTCGCCCCCAGTCAGCTGCCACCCAACCAGACGCACCTGTGGCGCCAGAGCCTCGTGCCACGGCCGCTGCGCCCGCACCAACGCCGTCCGAGGCGCCGGCTTCGCCAACGGCTGGATCCCATTCTCCGGCACCCGCACCTTCACCCACGGGCGCAGCTACCCCAACCGCTTCAAGTGCGCCATCGCCAGCTGCCGCAGCACCGGCACCCGCATCGACGCAGGCCCCCAGCGCTGCGCCCGCACCGGCTTCCGCGACATCCCCCTCCCCAGGTGGCGGGCCGGCACAGGCCAGTGCGCCAGTGCCCGCACCGCACCCCGAGCCACCGTCCGCGCCTAAGGCGGAACAGGCGCAATCAAAGACTGCCAACGCCCCGACGCGCGCTGAGGAAAATTCACCCGCACCCACCCCGCCTGAGCCCAAAGCAGACAAGGCATCCGCCAGTCCTGCGGCGGTGGGAGACAAGGGGCAAACTGCAAGCCGTGACGCATCGGTGAATGAGCCGCCAGCACCCGCTCAAAGCCAGCCTGCGGCCGCATCGGCAGGCGCGGAGTCGACCCCATCGCCCAATCCCAGCCAGGCGTCTGTCACGGCCCAAGATAGCCAGGCGGCCAATGTTCAACGTCCTCCAGGTGCCGCGGAAGGGGCAACGCCCAACGCGGTGTCGGCAGGGGGGCACCAGGCCCCCTCAAATACGCCAGTGGCCGTCCCGCCGCCAACGGCCGCGGCACCCTCACCGACGATCAACCACGCCTCGGCCTCTGATGCCGTGACCGCCGCGTCTGCCGCAACGCCACCAACCAACGTTCAATCCGTGTCCAACGAGGGCGTGACCACCCATCGGCAAGACGTGTCCGAGCCGTCGTCCTCCTCCGAGGCGCAGACCATCGAGGACACTCCTCCCCAGGACAATCGACAAGCGGTGAACTCCGGGTCGCCCGCCGAGAATGTGGTGACGCTTGACGCAGACCGATTGAAAGACGAGTTTCAACGCGATGCCGCCGAGTCATTGGCGGATAACGAACACGCCACCGAAAAGGACGCGCATCAAGACCACCTCGCGAACGAGGCCTCCACGGCCCTCGAGGACGAATTTGTTGGCCAGTCAGACGATGAGTCGGATCACCGAATTGCACTCGATACCGAGCCTCATGACGACCATGTGGAAACCCTGGCGGACACCAACGAGTTGGAGAACCGTCAAACGCTGGATGCGTCACCTGAGGCGGACAACCGTGCCCTGCTGGCGTCGTATGACGACACCTCGGACAATCGTCAACGCCTGTCCCCTGACGCTGACTTCAATCACCGTGAGACCTTGCCCCCCCAGCTTCCGACCATGCGTGCCTTTGAACAGGCGCCAGCGCGTGAAGCCGAGAAGGTGCTCAATCGTTTCTTTGAAACCTGGCAAAAAACCGCCGAGCAAGAGCCAGCGTCCGTTCGCAAAAAAGCCGGGTTTCAATCCCAGATTCCGCCCACGATTCACCGCCAACGCGTGATCGATTTTTCGTCGCTGAATATTTATCTGGACTATCCGGATGACGAAGACAGCACCGCGGATGAGGTGAACGAGGAGCACCCGAATCAACCCAAACGGCGCGACTATGACTACAAGCTGCAAACCTGCCTGGACATCCTCAAGCGCCAGCAGGATGTAGTGAACAACAAACTTGAGCGTATCCGCGAACGACGCTGAGTGCCCGGCCCGGATGGTCGGGCCCCCTCAGGTTCTGGGGCGGTGTGCAGAGCGTGCGTATTCGGCAGCCTTGTTTGACAGCATGACCGCCTTGGCTGCAAACGAAGCTGCTTTCTTGGAGGCGTCGGCCGCCACCGCGGATCCCTGGGCAGATGCATCCTCTGCGTGATAGGCCACTGCCATGGCCACCGCTGCCGCAGCGGATGCCGCAGAAGCCGCACTCTCCATGGCCGATTGTGCAGCGGCACTGGCGGCCGCGGATGCTGCTTCAGCGGCTTCAATGAATGGGATCGAGGCGGCCTTCTCAGCCGCCTCCAGACAGCGCTCTGAACAACCCGCAGAGTGCTCGGCCGCGCTGGCGGCTTTCTCTGCGGAATCCGTGGCGTGCTGTGTCAAGCCTCGCAAGGTGACGAGTGAATCACTGTATCGACGATTGACGTCGAGGTGAGTCTGCTTCAACTCGGTGAACTCGGTTCGCAACGTCGTAATTTCTTTGTGAAGTAGTGCTATTTCTTCCTTCATGACCATCCTGTGGCATCTAGAGCCAAGTTGACTTAAACAGTGTGACCGCCGAGGGCTGACTGACTGTGACGTTTATACCGATGATATGAGCTTCCATTTGTGCGTTGCCAAACACATTGGTTGAAAAGACGGAAGGATGTCACAATGCCAGCATGACCGACAAAGCCCTCACACTTCCTGAACAGCTGGCCTGGCGAGAAATCCAGCAAGGCACCTACCATGCTGACCTGTGGGAAAAGGCGCTGGCCGAGTCTCAAGGTGACAAAGCCCTTGCACGCGCCGCTTACATCCGCTTGCGCACCACCACCATTCAGGGCGACCTCGGGCGTTTAATGGCCAAACATATCCGTGCCGCCGTGGCGGAGGATCTCAAGCGTCCGGCAGATTTCAAATCCGTCAAAGACTTGTACGGTTGAGTATGTCGGCTGCGATGCATCAATTTGGTGCGGTTTCGGTGTATTTGGGCCATCAATCGGGGAAATACCCTGACGGCAACCAGATCGTGGTACGTGGCACGGACAGGGTCGTGGCATTTGACACCCCGCTGGTGTCTCGAACTTTGCCTGGTGTGTTTGACGACGTTCAGGCTGTCTTGCTGGGGCATGTGCATGAAGACCATCTGGCGGGCTTGAGCGCGTTGCCGCCCACTGAATTGTGGGTTCATGAGGGCGATTTGGAGGCCGCCCGGTCCTGGGAGGGCATGACCCGGCATTTTGGTTATGCCCCAGAGATCTTGCGTGAGTGGCGACTACGCATGGAAAAAGAGTTTTTCTATCAGGCTCGGCCGGACGCGCAAGCTTATGCCCATGGTCATGTCTGGTCGCTGGGTGGCGGAGTCCGGGTCCGTGCTCACCATTTGCCAGGACACACTTCGGGGCATTGCGCCTTGTTGGTGGAGTCCGAAGGTGTGGCCTTCATTGGTGACATTGATTTGTCCGGGTTTGGACCGTATTACGGTGACGCCACCTCCAACCTGCGTCAATTCCGACAAAGCCTTCAAGCGGTGCGCGAGCTGGATGCACGGGTGTGGGTGACGTCGCACCATCGTGGCGTTCTCACCGAGCGCAAGGCCTTTGAAACCGCCTTGAGTGCCTTTACGGCCAAGCTCGATCAACGCAGCGAAAAATTGTTGCATCTCTTGCAAGATGGGCCGTTGACCTTGGCAGAGCTGGTGCAGCGACGACTGGTTTATCCGGTGGGCTTTGATGCCGCGTTTGTCAATGATGCGGAGCGGCGCATGATCGAGCAGCATCTGGAGGAGTTGATGCAGCAGCAACTGGTGGCCTGCCTGGACCCGTCCACGCAATTGATGGCACGCGTGGCCTGAGTCAGATAAGACCGAGCGTCTTTGCCTCTTGCTTCAGGATTTCACGGTGTTCAGGCGCCGCGATGGCCAGCAGGGCTCGTGCCCGTTGCGGCAAGGAGAGGCCGCGTAAATGGGCGCAGCCATGCTCGGTGACTATCACATCCACCTCGCTCCTGGCGGTGGTGACTGGTCCGTTGAGGCGCGCCACGATGCGTGACGTCTGGCGGGCCGTGCTGGGCAAGGCGATGATGGATCGGCCGCCCTCCGACAACACGGCAGCGCGCACATAGTCCACCTGACCACCAATGGTGCCCAGGAAATCGCGCCCGATGGCTTCTGCGTTGACCTGTCCCGTCAGGTCCACTTCCAGGGCAGAGTTGACGGAATGAAAGCGTTTGAGTCGGCTCAAAGAGGCCGCGCCGTGGGTGATGTCGGCATCATGCAGACACAGGGTGGATTGGCGATGCACATGCTGGTAGAGCCGACGTGTGCCGATCAAAACCCCGGTCACACTCACGCCGGCGTGAACCTCCTTGTAAGCATTGGTGACCACACCGCGCTCCACCAAATCCACATAGCCATCGCCCAGCATGCCGGAATGGATGCCCAGATCGCGATGATTCACCAAAGCTGAACACAAGGCCTCGGGCAGGGCGCCCAGACCCATTTGAAAGGTGGCCCGATCGGGAATGAGTTCGGCCACCTGACGCGCAATACGTTGTTCCACGTCGCCCAGGGGCGCGGCTGGCCACTCGATGGGTGGGCGCGAGGTGTGAATGGCCAAGTCAATGTCCTCAGCCATCAAGGGATGTGCGCAGGGTGTCTGCGGCAACTGGTCGTTGACTTCGGCAATCACCAGCCTGGCTTGTGACATGGCGGCTCGGAGATAGTCACAACTCAAGCCATAGCTGTATTCGCCACGCTCATTGGGCGCGCTGACCTGAATCATCACCACATCGCAACGCAGTTGGCCACTTCGAAGCAGACGGGGCAAATCGGAGAAGTGCTGACTGACCACCGACATCACACCGGCGCGGATCAAAGGCCGGTAGGTCATGGCCGCGCCAGTGCCGCTGAAGTCCAGATGGTCAGCGTGTTCAGGTTGGAAGGTTGTTGAGGCGCCCACGCCAAAGAACAAGCGAGGACGCTCCAAATCGGCGCGTTGAGAGACCAGCAACTCGGCCAAGGTTTGAGGTTCGCCAGCGGCCTCGCTCAAAACGATGTGATCACCAGCACGGAGATGATCAGCCAGGCGCAAACGGTCGGGGGACAGGACATTCATGTGCAAGATTGTGTCACCTTGCCCGCAAGCCAGTGTCCTCAACAGGTACTCAGGTGACGTCCTGCCACAGGGCCGGATCCAGGCGGTAAAACTGGGCGGCGTTCTCGACAAAGAACGCGCGTTGTTGTGACGGGGTGTAATCGCTGATCATGTCAGCCACCGAGCACACCAGGGTGTTGTAATCGACCCGCAGGCTGGACACGGGGAAATTGCTGGCGAACATGCAACGCTCGATGCCAAAGATGTCTAGCGCAGTTCGCACGATGCGGCGATTGTCCGCATAGCGCCAAGGCTGATCTTTCAAACCAAACTCCGAGACCTTGAGCCAGACATTCGGTTCGCGGGCAATGATGCGCATGGCCTGTTCCCAGGCGTGCAAGCCTGTTGGGGTGCGATCCCAGGGAAAGCCGGTGTGGTTCAGCACCACCGGAATTTCCGGGTGCGCGTGAATCACTTCAGCGGCTTCAGCCAGATGCCAGTAGGGCACCCTTAGATCCCAGCTCAGCCCATGGTCTGCCAACCGTGCATAGCCGCGTCTCCATCGCGGATCCTGCATGGACCCGGGCAAACCGTCCTGCATACGATCGGGGCTGGCCGCCGTGACAGGTTTGGAGCGAATGCCGCGCACCAGCGGATTGGCGGCCTGGCGTGTCAACACCTCGGCCGCGTTGTCCGTATG
>VEQI01000459.1 GCA_018883305.1 Limnohabitans sp.
GGAGATGTTTAAAAGAGACAGCTGTCTCACTTGGTGGGTGTGGTGATGGCGCCCCGGCGCTCCCCCGTGTTTCGGCACATTGAATTCCTGCGGCTGTCCGACCGCCGCTACCTGGTCATCATCGTCTCACCGGACGGCGATGTGCAAAACCGCGTCATCTTCACCGAGTCCGATTACACCCAGGACCAGTTGCTCACCGCCGCCAACTTCCTGAATGCCAACTACGCGGGCATGGCCATCGAGCAGGTGCGCGAAAAGCTGCAAAACGAGGTCGAGTCCCTGCGCGGTGAGATCGCCACGTTGATGAAGGCCGCAGTGCAAGTCAGTTCCGAAGCCCTGACGCAGAGTCAGGATGATGTGGTCATCAGCGGTGAGCGCAACCTTCTGTCGGTGAGCGATTTCACCAGCGACATGGGGCAGTTGCGTCGCGCCTTCGACCTGTTTGAGCAAAAGGCGCAGCTGATTCGTCTCCTGGATGTCTCGGCCCAGGCCGAGGGCGTACGCATCTACATTGGCGGCGAAAGCCAGATCGTGCCGGTGGAGGAGCTCTCCGTGGTGAGCTCGCCTTACGAGGTGGATGGTCAGGTGGTGGGCACACTGGGCGTCATCGGCCCCACCCGCATGCCCTACGACCGCATGATCCAGATCGTGGACATCACGGCCAAACTGGTCAGCAACGCGCTGAGCCACAAATGAGCGCGGGGCTGACCGCTCCAGTGTGCGTTGTGTCCTTTCACGACCCCAAACACCGCTGATGCTCTGGTCCTCTTTCTTGCCGTCGGCCACGCCGGTGAACGCCAGGGAGCGTTGGCGTGTGGCCATGGGTGCTGCGGCAGCGTTGGCTGTTCTGGGTTGGTGGTGGGCCTGGGTGGACCAGTCGTCCTGGTGGAGCGGTCATCATCCGGGGTTGGTTGCTCCGCTGGGGGCCACGGCCTTGCTGGTCTTTGCCGTGCCCGGCAGCCCCATGGCACAACCCTGGCCCGTGCTGGTGGGGAATGCGGCCAGTGCGCTGGTGGGCTTGTTGGCCGCGCAGTTTGTCGCGTCGCTGCCGGTGGCGGTGTTTCTGGCGGTCCTGGGGGCCATCTTGCTCATGTTTGCGTTGCGCTGCCTGCATCCACCCGGCGCGGCCATGGCTTTGCTGGTGGTGCTGTCGGGCACGCCTGCTGATGCGAAGGTCTGGCTGATTTCGGTGCTGGTGGGGTCCCTGCTCATCGTGGTCCTGGGTATTCTGTACAACCGCTTCACCGGCCGGGATTACCCGGCCCGCACTGCGCCAGCCCCGACCAGCGAGGTGATCGAGGCACCCCGTTTCAGTGCCCGGGATCTGGATGAAGTGTTGGGCGAATACAACCAGGTGCTGGATGTCGGACGCGGCGAGCTGGAAACCCTGCTGGCCAAGGCGCAGACCCGCGCCTATGAAAAGCGTTTGGGCACACTGCGCTGTGGCGAGGTGATGACGCCCCAGCCCATCGTGGTGATGTTCAACCAGGCCCAGCAAGCGGCCTGGGCCTTGCTGCAACAGCACCAAATCAAAGCCTTGCCGGTGGTGGATCGGCACGGAC
>VEQI01000195.1 GCA_018883305.1 Limnohabitans sp.
CGTAGAGCGCGCGCGGACCTTCGTCGGCGATCTGTTGCAGAGAGGCTGCGAGGGCGCGCTGGTCCAGCCGGCGCTGCGTGGTGCTGGTCCACGCGCCCATGATGGGCCATGTGCCCTCGTCCAGGAACATCGCCGCAGCATGGGGGTCCAGGGACAGGGCCCGCGCGCTGGACGCGGTCACCAGCCCCGAGTACCAGTCGACCAGCAGCCCCTCTTGCGCCAGCTGCACCGCGGGCTGCACCAGCTCGCGCCAGGGCTTGCGGCCGTAGCGTCCGTGCGCCAGGCCCATGCCGGAGACCACGCCAGGCACGGCCACAGCCGTGGCGCCCTGCACGTTGCGGTCGCCGACCACTGCCTGCCAGGGAAACAGATCGGAGCTCGGACCTTCACCGCTCAGAGGGTAGTTCTTGGGGTCAAGCCCGCGCGGCGATCGCATGCCGTAGTCCACGACCTGTGCGCGCCGCTCGTCGGCTCGCCACAGCACCATGCATCCTCCGGCCATGGCGCCACTCATCCAGGGCTCGACCACGCCGAGCGCGAACGACGTGGCCACGGCCGCATCCACCGCATCACCGCCGGCAGCCAGCACGGCTGCGCCGACCTGGGCCGCGCGCTTGTGCTGAGAGGCCACCACACCGGCTTCGGTGGCGATCACCGTCTTGCGAACTGTCTGCGAGTCTGAGAAGTTGTCCATGTGCGTCCTTGTCAGCCGTGGGCCTTGGCGTGCCGCACGATGTCGGCATGGGTGGCGAACCAGACATTGCCCAGGCTTTTGGCGTGCAGGATGAGCTGCTCCAGAATCCAGATGCGCGAGCGGTAGCCGCTGATGTGCGGATGCATGGTCAGCTGGAAGATGCCGCCTTCGGCGTGCGCCGCCTCCAGCTCGCGCCGGAAGATGTCGAACACATCCGAGGGCGGCGTGTAGGGTCGCAAGCCGGCAAAGCGGTTCATGTTGAAGTACACCGCATCATCGCGGATCCACTCCACCGGCAGCTCCACGATCCCGGTGGGCTGGCCATCGAGCAGCAGTTCATAGCAGTCGACATCGGCCATGAGTGAGCTGTCATAGAGCAGGCCCATGTCCTTGGCAATCGCCAGGGTCGCCGGACTGAAGTCCCAGGAGGGTGTGCGTATGCCCACCGGTCGCTGGCCGACGAGGCGCTCCAGCGTATCGGCGGCGCGCAGCATCAGGTCGCGCTCGGCGGCTTCGGGCAGCACCGAGTTGCGCTCGTGGATCCAGCCGTGCAGCGCTACCTCATGGCCTTCGGCGGCGACACGGCGTTGCTCGTCCGGGTAGAGCAATGCAGTGACAGCCGGCACGTAGAAGCTGGCCGGGACGCTGTGACGGTGCAGGATGTCGAGGATGCGCGGGATGCCCTGTCGGTTGCCGTACTGACCCTGGGAGAGCTTGCCGATCGACTCGCCCCCCTCACGCAACTCGTTGGTTTCGTGGTCCGAGTCGAACGAGAGGGCCACCGCACAGCGGGCCCCGCCGGGCCAGGTGGCGGGCCGCAGGGTGCGGCCCGCGCGCACGTGGTTGACGATGCCGCGCCAGTGCTCATCCGGCCACTGCCAGGGTTGCAGATCTTCGTTCATTTTTTGGGCCCTGCGTTGAGGTTGCGGGCAATCTCCAGCGCCGCCTTCTGCTCGCTGGCGACGAAGCTGGCAAATTCAGCAGGCCGCATGGCCACGCCCTCCAAGCCCAGCGTTTCGAACTGCTGCTTGACGTCCGGTTCGTTGACCGCCGCCGCCACCGCCGTATGAATCTTCTGCACGATCTCTGGCGGTGCGCCGGCCGGCAGCCACAGGCCGAACCAGTTGACCTTGTTGAAGCCCTTGAGGCCCTGCTCGTCCATGGTGGGTACATCGGGCAAGCCCTTCCAGCGCCGCGCGCCGGTCAGCGCCAGTGCCCGCAGCTTGCCGCTTTGCACGTGCTGCAAGGCGATCTGTGTGCCTACGAAGAAGATGTCAACCCGACCGGCGATGAGGTCGGTGGTTGCTTCACCGATGCCCTTGTAAGGCACGGACAGGATGTCGGTGCCTGTCATGGACTTCATGACCTCGGCCGGGATGTGGCTGGCTGTGCCGTTGCCGGCATTGGCGTAGGTGAGCTTGCCTGGGTTTTTCCTGGCGTAGGCAATCAGTTCCTGAAGGTTCTTGGCGGGGATATCCTGATGCACCACCAGGGCCTGACCGAAGTTCTGCGCCGCCAGGGTGACGTGCGTGAAGTCGCGCACTGGGTCGTAGCTGGCGTTCTCGTTGAAGGGCGGGATGTTGACGTGCGAGGCGGTGGTGAACAGCCACGTGTAACCGTCCGCAGGCAATTTGGCGACGTAGGCCGTGCCCACCAGGCCACCCGCGCCCCCGCGGTTTTCAATGACGATGGGTTGCCCCAGGGAAGCTGTGAGCTTGGGCAGGATCGCGCGCAGGATCAGGTCAGGCGGGCCGCCGGCCGGCGAAGGCACGACCACCTTGATGGGCTTATTGGGAAAGGCTTGTGCCTGTGCCAGGCCGCAACTCATGGCCGCCAGGGCCAGGATACAGAGCCGTCGTGAGATCAAAGCCATGATGGTGTCTCCTTCGAAGCAAGGGTTCAGGCCACGCGCACAGGCTGCTGCGTGGCGATGGAATCCATGATGGCCTGGAGCACCGCCACGTTGTGAACCGCGTCGCCACCGGGCAAGGCCAGGGGCTGCCTGGCCGCCGCTTGCCGCGCGAAGTGCTCCAGTTCGGCCCGCTCGGTGCTGGTCTTGGGAAAGCTTTTGACCGTCGGGCGTTGCTTGACCGTGATGTGCTCACGGTCGATCATGCAGGTGGTCAGGTCCCAGGTGGTCAGGTGTTCGACGTCCCCCACCTGGACCCAGCCATGGCTACCGAACACCTGCATGCGCCAGGTCTCGGCACTGGCGATCACGGTACCCAGGTAGCCGGTGGCGCCACTGGCAAAGCGCAGCAGCATCGAGGTGGTGTCGTCCACGCCGAAGTCTTGCGCCAGGCGAAAGCTTTGGGCCGAGACCTGCTCGATCGGGCCGGCCAGCGACAGCATGGCGTCGATGACGTGAACGCCGCGGCCGGTCATGCCGCCGGCGGGAACTTCGTCCGTGTCATGGCGCCAGTGGCCTTTGGGAAAGCGGTAGGCGCTTGGCCCGCAGAAGTTGCCTTCGATGTGCAGCACCCGCCCAAGCGTGCCGTCGTCGATCATGCGCCGGATCTCCTGCAGTGCAGGCTGGTAGCGCCAGTTGTAGCCCACGCCCAGCGTGACGCCATGGTCGGCGCAGGCCTGTGCAGCCCGCTGCGCGCTGGCGGCATCAAGCCCCAGAGGCTTTTCACTGAACACGTGCTTGCCGGCCCGCGCGGCGGCAACGATCTGATCGGTGTGCATGGAGTGCGGCGTCGCCAGCACCACAGCGTCGATCTCGGGGTCGGCCAGCGCCGCCTGGTAATCGGGCAGCATGCGCAGGCCATGCGTTTGCGCAAAGTCGCGCGACTTGTCGGGCGAGCGGGTGGCGGCGGCAGTGAACTGGATGTCGGGACTGACACCTTGCACACTAAGAACTAGATTCTGGCCCCAGGAGCCTAGGCCGATGATGGCAGCGCGGATCATTTGTTGGAGATTCCTTCAAATATGCAGTCAAGCTATTCTTAATAGGCGTAAAAAGTATACGGTGCATGCGGATTTTCAAAGGCACGCACGGGACATGCGCTCAAGGCGCCATTGGATGCCAAACATCAGACACTGGTGCACACCACCAACGCCTTCCAATCGGTGGTGTAGCCTGGCGTCTTCCTCGCCTGCTTCATTTCCCAATGCCGCTGCTTGCCCGCCGTGCCCGCGCTGGCCAGGTGCAGTGTGCCGCGTCCAAAGCGGTGATTGACGTTGTCCAGGGCTGTCATCAGGCGATGCCGTGATGCAGGCATGTTCTCGCCAAGCGCCAGGCACATTTGTTCGTGACGGGCAGGCTGCAGGTCCATCAGCATGACACCGGCCTTGGCGTAGCGATGTCCCTTCTTGTAGAGGTGACGCACGATGGCACAAGCCACTTCGGTGATGTGGGCGGTGTCGCTGGTGGGCGCAGGCAACGGGATGGTTGGGTAGGCGCTGTGCTGTTTGTCATTGGCACGGAAGGGGCTGGTGCGAATGAATGCCATCACTTGACCCGCCTGACTGCCTTGTTTGCGCAGCTTCTCGGCGGCTCGGCTGGCGAACTCGGTGATGGCTTCCAGCAAATCGCTCAACTCGGTGACGGTTTGGCCAAATGAACGAGTGCAAGCAATTTGCTGTTTCTCGGCCGGGACTTCGTCCAGACTCAGACACGCTGTGCCGTTGAGCTCACGCACGGTCTTGGCCAGCACGATGGACCATCGGCGCTGAATGGTGTTGGGGTCTGCCCGTGAAAGATCCAGCGCGGTGATGATGCCCGCTTCATGAAGTTGCTGGGTCAGGCGTGGCCCAACACCCCAGACCTCGCCCACGGGGGTGGCTTGCAACAGGTGGTGGTGGGTGGCGTCATGGACCGAGGGCCACTGACAGACCTGAGCAAACTCCGGGGGGTAGTGCCCGGGTTTTCTCTCGGCACTCTTGGCGATGTGGTTGGCCAGCTTGGCGAGCGTCTTGGTGGGGGCCATCCCGATGCACGTGGGAATGCCAATCCATTGACGAATGCGTGCCTGGATTTTTTGGGCACGCAGTGCCAGATCGCCCGGGATACCTGCGAGGTCGATGAAGCATTCATCAATCGAGTAGATCTCTTGTCGATGGCCCAGGCCCGCCGCCAGGCTCATCATGCGGTCGCTCATGTCGCCATAGAGTGCAAAGTTGGCAGACAGCGCCACCAGGCCAGCTTGGTCTTCCAGGTGTCGAATCTGGAAGTAGGGCGCGCCCATCTTGATGCCCAGCGCTTTGGCTTCCTCGCTGCGCGCGATGGCACAACCGTCGTTGTTGGACAGCACCACCAGCGGGCGACCATTCAGGCTGGGCCGGAAGACGCGCTCACAGCTGGCGTAGAAGTTGTTGCCATCAAGAAGCGCGATCATGCGGATACTGTGCAATGACAACCAGACTGCGTCATGGCGGTGCCCTGGTCAGCTGACATATTGGTGAATGCAAGCCACCACCACGCCCCAGACCTCCACCGTCTGTCCTTCCTTGGGGATCAGGTCCGGATAGGTAGGATTTTCAGGTTGGAGGCGCATGCGGCCGTTGCGCAAGTGCAGGCGCTTGCAGGTGAAGTCGCCGTTGACCACGGCGATGACGATGTGGCCATGGTGTGGCTTGATGGCCCTGTCCACCAGCACCACCGAACCATCCAGAATGCCGGCGTCCCGCATGGAGTCGCCCCGAATGCGAACGAAGAAGGTGGCCTGGGGGTGACGCACCAGCTGGCTCATCAGTTCAATGCGTTGCACCTGATGGTCTTCTGCCGGTGAGGGGAAGCCTGCGGGCACACGTACGCTGGCCGCTTGCACCCACACGGGGGCCAAGGAAACGGGAACAGGCGTGAGTAAGGGCAGGGGCGTGGGGGACATGTTGGAGACTGTTTATTTATACAGTATCATACAGCCATCAGGACATCGCAGTTGCCTGATGACCTGCTGCCCCGAGCGCGGCAGCAGGTCCGCTCTTGTGCCCCTCTGCCGTGTTGGTGGAGGGGTTTTTTTTGGGGGGGACGCCACGCGTGAACTCCCTGCATCCCCTTTTTTCCAGCCCGGATAATGCAGGGATTGCAAAACAGCCCCATGAACATGATTCGCCAGTTGCTTGCCGTGTGGTTGCTGATCATGACCTGTGCGGTTCATGCCCAGCCAGACCCTGCGCATGCCGTCATGACGCTCACGCACGCACAGCTGGCATCACAGCGGGGCGACACCGAGGTGGTCTTGCCGCATCTGTTGCCGGCCGAGGATTTCCATGCCACCGGTGACGTGGTCCGTTACCAGTTGACGCTTGATCTGCCGCAGCGCCCGCGTGAACCCTTGGGCATCTTCGTTCCCAAGGTGAGTCTGGGGGGACGACTGTTCCTGAACGGTGAGTTGATCGGTTCTTGCGCCGTGGGGGCACTGGACACCCTGCGCTGCCTGCACCGTCCCTGGCTGCTGGCACCGCCTGTGGCCCTTTGGGACGTGGGGCGCAATGTGCTGGACATCGAGGTGCATGTTGATGACCGGCAAATGAATGGTTTGTCCACCGTGCGCGTGGGGCCCTTGTTGACGCTGGAGCAGGGCGACTACGCCTGGCAGTATTTCCTGCAGGTGCAGCTGGTGCAGGCGCTGAGCTGGATCACGGTCATCCTGGGCTTGTTGTCCCTCATGGTGGCGTTCTATTTGCCAGGGCCCAATCTCTACCTCTGGGTGGGCATCGCCAGTTTGCTGCACGCGCTCAGCAACCTCAATTTCCTGTCCACGCAGGCCTGGCCCACGCCGGAGTTGTTCAGCTGGTTTGCCTTTTCTTCCCGCATGTGCTCCGTGCCCATGTTGTTGCTGGCTTGCATTGCCTTGTATGAAAAAGATCAGCCCTGGCAACATGCGGTGGCCGTGATCTACGCCGTGCTGGGGCCGTTGCTGGTCTGGTTCAGTGACAACAACCGAACCTGGGTGGGTTTTTATTACGTGCCAGTGCTGAGCAGCGCGGTGCTG
>VEQI01000196.1 GCA_018883305.1 Limnohabitans sp.
GCGCCAGTGCTTTCACATCCAGTCGCGTCGGGGAGTAGGCAGCTTTCATGCAAGCAGTGTAAGAGAATCCCGCCATGACATCACCCGCCCCAGCCTCTTCACCCTTGCCACGCCCACTGATACTGGGCTCCACGTCGCGTTACCGGCGTGAACTGCTGGCGCGCTTGCATCTGCCGTTTGAGGTGGCGGCGCCGCACGTGGATGAAACCCCTCAGGTGGGTGAGCGTCCTGAAGCCCTGGCCCGCCGCTTGGCACTGGCCAAAGCCCGAGCCGTGGCGGCTCGCCACCCACAGGCCGTGGTTATCGGCTCGGACCAAGTGGCTGATCTGGACGGGGAACCCTTGGGCAAGCCGGGGACCCATGAACGCGCGGTGGCGCAATTGCGCCGCATGCGCGGACGCACCGTGATCTTCCAGACGGCGCTGAGTGTGGTGTGCCAGGCCAGCGGGTTTGAAATGAGCGACTTGGCCGCCGTCAAGGTGCGCTTTCGTGCGCTCACCGATGCCGAGATCGAAACCTACCTGCGTCGCGAGGAGCCCTATGACTGCGCCGGCAGCGCCAAGAGCGAGGGCTTGGGGATTGCCTTGCTGGAGTCCATCGACAACGATGATCCCACCGCGCTGGTCGGCCTGCCGCTGATTCGCACGGCCCACATGTTGCGCGCGGCCGGGCTGCCCTTGCTGGGCTGATCATGTCTAGCCCACCAACGCCCATGACAGCCTCGACGCCAACCACCACTGGCACGCTCTGGCTTGTGCCATCCCCCCTGGATTTCGGCTGCGATGTCGAGGTGCCGCTGCAAGACGTGATGCCCCCAAGCACGCTGGAGGTGGCCGCTCGCCTCAACCACTGGGTGTGTGAAAACGCCAAGTCCACGCGGGCCTATCTCAAGCGCGTCAATGCCCTGGTGCCCCTGCGGCAACCCATTCAAGAACACATCATCACCGAGCTCCCGCGAGCCGTTCATAAAAAGGGCGACCATCAGGGTGAGTTTGATGCCCGTGGACTGCTGCAAGCCGCCTTGGCCGGTCATGACGTGGGCCTCATCAGCGAGGCCGGCATGCCCGCCCTGGCCGATCCAGGCGTGTCCGTGGTCCGTGCGGCCCACCAGCTCGGACTGACCGTGCGCCCCCTGGTGGGCCCTTCGTCACTGCCTCTGGCGATGGCAGCGAGTGGACTCAACGGTCAGCAGTTCAGTTTTGTGGGGTACCTGCCTGCTCAGACCCAGGAACGGGCCCAGCGTTTGCGCGAGCTAGAGGCCACGGCCAAGCGCACCGGAACGGCCCAATGGTTCATTGAAACACCCTACCGCAACGCGGCCCTGTGGGACAGCCTGTTGCAAGTGCTGGCACCCACCACACGGCTGGCCTGTTGCAGTGGGCTGACCTTGCCTCAGCAATACGTGCAATGTCACGATGTTCAGACCTGGCGGCGTCGGTCTGCCCCTCCGGTGTTACAGCTGCCCACCGTGTTTGGTCTGGGCGTTTGAGACCAGACTGTGGGCCCACCTCACTGGCACAAGCCCATCCCTGATGGGTCGAGGACAGGTCGGGCCCGTGAGCGCCGCTTTAACGCAGGCTGGGGATTGACTTCATGGCCCGCACCGCCCCTTCACCCACGGCTGCACCAAAGCGCTTGGCCAATCGCTCAGCCACGTTCTCATGACGTGTGTAGTCCACGACGTCTTCTGCCTTGACCACTTCGCGAGCCACAAAATCCAGACTGCCCAAAGCGTCTGCCAGGCCCAGCTCGATGGCTTGCTGCCCCGTCCAGAACAAGCCGCTGAACAGTTCGGGCGTTTCCTTCAGACGTTTGCCACGCCCTTCACGCACCACCTGAATAAACTGCTGATGGATCTGGTCCAACATGGTCTGCGCGTATGCCCGCTGGGTTTTGGTTTGCGGACTGAAGGGATCCAGAAAGCCTTTGTTCTCACCGGCAGTCATCAAGCGGCGCTCGACGCCCAGCTTGTCCATGAGGCCGGTAAAACCAAAGCCATCCATCAGCACACCAATACTGCCCACGATGCTGGCTTTGTCCACATAAATTTGATCAGCCGCCACCGCGATGTAATAGGCAGCCGAGGCGCACGACTCTTCCACCACCGCATAGACGGGCTTTTGGTGCTTGTCCTTGAGGCGACGAATCTCGTCGTTGATGATGCCCGCCTGCACCGGGCTGCCACCAGGGGAATTGATGAGCAGCACCACAGCTTGCGACCCTTCGTCCTCGAACGCATCGCGCAAAGCGCCCACGATCCAGTCGGCGCTGGCATCTGCCTCGGAGGCAATTTCGCCATGGATTTGCACCACGGCAGTGTGCGCCTGGTTCACATGCGTTGACCCGGTGCTGCGAGAAAAACTCAGCCACAAGACGGTCACCACCACCCCCAGCCATAACAAACGAATGGCATTACGCCAGCGCCGGGCTGCACGCTGCTCTTGCAGATGCGCGAAAGCCAGTCGCTCCAGGGTTTCACGCTCCCAGCCTGGGGCACGCCCTGACGCAGGCACGCCGTCGCTGGCGTTATTACGCTCGAATTCACTCATGACTGGATCAAAACTCCACAGGTTTCAGGTTATAGGCAGTATGCCAGTGCACCACGCCATCGTGCTCGCTCACGGGTATCTTGATGAGCCCGCCACGACAAGGCCCGTCCTGGCAGACTCCCGTGTCAGGCGCGTAATAAGCCCCATGAGTGGCACACATGAGCCAGCGACCCGTCTCGTCAAAAAAACGGTCCGGCTGGTAATCCATTTCCATGGCCACGTGGGCGCACCGGTTGAGGTACGCATGCACCTGCCCTTCAAAACGAACCGCAAAGGCACGGCAGGTGGCGCCCGCGTAGACCACGTCAAACGGCACCGCCAGGCCACTGTCAAGCAGTTCAGCCGAGTGGCACAAAGGGATCAGTACCTCATCCATGCGTCAACAGCCAGTCCCGCAGCTCGGCCACCGAGTGCGCCACGAAACGTGGTGCAAGCGCATCGAAATTGTCATGATGATGGGCCCCATAGCTCACGCCAATGCTGTCGCAACCCGCCCGGCGGGCCATCTCCAGATCGTGGGTGGTGTCGCCAATCATCAAGGTGCGCTCGGGCGGCACACCCAGCTCGCCCATCAGTTCGTGCAGCATGAGCGGGTCGGGCTTGCCCGCCGTTTCGTCGGCGGTTCGGGATGTATCGAACAGCCCATGCAATTCCACCGACCGCAGTGCTTCGTTGAGCCCCGCTCGGCTCTTGCCCGTGGCCACGGCCAGCCAGTGCTGACGTTCACGCAAGGCGCCCAGCAGCGGCAACACCCCGTCAAACAGGCTGATGTCGTCCTTGTGCTGGATGTAGTGATGGCGGTAGCGCTCGCCCAGCTCGGGATATTTTTCCTTGGGCACATCGGGCGCGGCGTGGGCCAGCGCGGGGATCAAGGCCATGCCGATGACATAAGCCGCCGCGCGATCATCGGGTACCGTGCCGCCCACATCGCGCACCGCCTCCTGGATGCAGCGCGTGATGATGCGCGTGGAATCGAACAGGGTGCCGTCCCAGTCGAAGGCGATCAGGTCATAGCGGCGGGTTCGGGGGCTGGACATGGTCAAGGAATGCTTGAAGTTCGGGCGGAAGTGGCGACTCAAGGTTCACGGGTCGCAGGGTTTGGGGATGGATGAACTGTAACCGCCAGGCGTGCAGGAACATGCGCTGCAAGCCAGCCTTGTGCCACTCACGGTTGCGCTCGAAGTTGCCGTACTTGTCGTCACCCACGATGGGGTAGCCCAGACTGGAGAGATGCACCCGAATCTGGTGGGTCCGCCCGGTCTTGATGGTGACTTCCAGCAGGCTAAAGCCCCCGACCAGCCGCGCAACACGCACCAAGGTGATGGCGCGTTGACCGTCCGGGTCGTCCTTGCCCACCACGCGCACCCGGCGCTCGCCCTCCCCCTGCCCATTGGGCACGAGGTAGCGTTGCAACGGCATGTCGATCACCTTCTGGCGCGACGGCCACTGCCCGGGCACCAGGGTCAGGTAGGTCTTGCCCGTCTCGCGCTGGCGGAACTGGTCCTGGAGTTGGCGCAACACGCTGCGCTTTTTGGCCACCAGCAGCACACCAGAGGTTTCGCGGTCGAGTCGATGCACCAATTCCAGCAGCCGCGCTCCAGGCCGGGCTTGGCGCAGTTGTTCAATCACGCCATGGCTGATACCACTGCCGCCATGCACGGCCACCCCGGCCGGCTTGTCGATGGCCAGGATGCCTTCGTCTTCATACAACACCGGGAACTGTCGCGCGGGCACAACGGCTGCGGCGCCTGAACCCGTCACCGCCGCCACAGGTTTGACCGCCAGACGCAGCGGTGGCACCCGCACCTGGTCGCCCGTCACCACCCGGGTATCGGCACTGGCACGCCCCTTGTTCACCCGCACCTCACCCGAACGGATGATGCGGTAGACCAGGGTTTTGGGGGCACCTTTGAGGTGGCGCATCAGCCAGTTGTCCAGGCGCTGACCGTCCGATTCCTCGTCCACGACCAGGAATTGGACCTCGGGGGGCGAGGTGGGCTGGGCTGCCCCTATAATGTTCTTCACCAGCGACGAGTTCCAAGTGCTTGATTTAATTCGTAGATTAGAGCACGCCGAACCCCCGCTGTGAGGTCGATGCCCCGATTGGGCCCTTTCACCCCGGCTAATGCAGCGGCGTGAACCCCCAAGCGGTTGAGCCGATACCCAGACAACCACGATACGGAATACCTTGGCTGTCGCCGCTCCATGAAAGCGACGACGGCGGATCACAGCGAGACACCCGACCATGGAATGGTTCATGCTGATGTGGATGCTTTGCCGACGCTGGCTGATGCCCGTGCGCGCAAGCTTGGCCACACACCTGAACCCTTTCATGATGCCCGGGCCCGACCGCCTGCCCCTGAGGGTGGCGCGTCCTGCTTTGCGACTCGCTCCTGTCCACATCCCCACACACCGCTTGCGACCCTGATCGGTCCGGGCGGCCCTGTGGGCATTCCCTTCGTTGTCTGGTGCTGGCTCCGGCATCGTTGGCCCGTCATGGGCCTGTGATGTACAGAGTTAAAGGAACGCATCATGAAACGGATGCTGATCAACGCGACCCAGGCTGAAGAACGCCGCCTGGCCATCGTCGACGGACAAAAACTGCTCGATTACGAAATCGAGATCGAAGGGCGCGAACAGCGCAAGGGCAACATCTACAAGGCGGTGGTGACGCGCGTCGAGCCGTCTCTTGAAGCTTGCTTCGTCGACTACGGCGAGGACCGTCACGGCTTCCTGCCGTTCAAGGAAATCTCCAAGCAATACTTCCAGGCCGGGGTGTCGCCCAGCCAGGCCCGCATTCAGGACGTCATCAAGGACGGCCAAGAACTGCTGGTGCAAGTCGAAAAAGAAGAGCGTGGCAACAAGGGCGCGGCCCTGACCACCTTCGTCTCGCTGGCCGGTCGCTATGTGGTGCTGATGCCCAACAACCCGCGTGGCGGTGGCGTGAGCCGCCGCATCGAGGGTGATGACCGCGCCGAACTCAAAGAGGCGATGGACCAACTGGAATATCCCAACGGCATGTCCATCATTGCCCGCACAGCTGGCATCGGCCGCAGCGCCCCCGAGTTGCAATGGGACTTGAATTACCTGCTGAAGCTGTGGAGCGCCATCGACGGCGCAGCCAAAGGCGGCAAAGGCGCTTTCCTGATTTACCAGGAATCCAGCCTGGTGATTCGCGCCATCCGCGACTATTTCAACAACGACATCGGCGACATCCTGATCGACACCGACGACATTTACGAGCAGGCGCAGCAGTTCATGGCGCACGTGATGCCTGAACACGCCGCCCGCGTGAAGCGCTACCGTGATGAAACGCCGTTGTTCAGCCGCTTTCAGATTGAACACCAGATCGAATCGGCCTATGCCCGTACCGTCAACCTGCCATCCGGCGGCGCGATTGTGATTGACCACACCGAAGCTTTGGTGTCGGTGGACGTGAACTCGGCACGCGCCATCAAGGGCGGCGACATTGAAGAGACGGCCACCCGCACTAACTTAGAAGCTGCTGACGAAGTTGCCCGCCAAATGCGTTTGCGCGATTTGGGCGGTCTGATCGTGATTGACTTCATTGACATGGAAGAGTCACGCAATCGCCGCGAAGTTGAAAATCGCCTGCGCGATGCTTTGCGTCAAGACCGTGCCCGTGTTCAATTTGGTTCGATCAGCAAATTTGGCCTCTTAGAAATGAGTCGCCAGCGCTTGAAGCCCGCATTGTCCGAGGGCTCCTCAATCCCCTGCCCTCGTTGCGGTGGCTCTGGCCATGTGCGCGACACGGAAAGCTCTGCTTTGCAGATTTTGCGAATCATTCAAGAAGAATCCATGAAGGACAACACGGCCGCCGTCCACGCGCAAGTGCCGGTGGAAGTGGCCTCGTTCTTGTTGAACGAAAAGCGCCCTGAAATTGCCAAGATTGAAATTCAACAGCGTTTGAATGTGTTGCTCGTGCCGAACAAGACACTGGAAACGCCCAACTACAAGTTGGAACGCTTGAAACACGACGACCCACGTTTGGACAAGATCGACGCCAGCTACAAAATGGC
>VEQI01000197.1 GCA_018883305.1 Limnohabitans sp.
GTCTGTTGCAGGGCGACTACCGGCAATTGATTCGCGGCAACGGTCTGGAGTTTGCCGATCTGCGAGAGTACCAACCCCAGGACGATGTGCGACACATCGATTGGCAGGCCACCGCTCGCACGCAAACCTTGTATGTCAGGACCTATCAGGAAGAGCGTGACATGACGGCCTGGTTGATCGTTGACCTGTCCGGTTCGGTGCGCTTTGGTTCTGGTGAGCGCAGCAAGCATGACCTGGCGCTGGAGGTGTGCGCCGTGTTGGCACGCTTGTTGACCCGTCGCGGCAACCCGGTGGGTTTGATGCTGCATCTGGGCGGGCGGCAGGGGATTGACCGCATGGTGCCACCGGGCAGCAGTCGCCGGCATGTGTTGCGGCTGTTGCATGACCTGGCGAATGCGCCTGCGGTACCGGCTAGAGAAAGCACGGACTTCGGTGCCGTGTTGCGTGATGCTGCTGGACGGGTGGCGCGCCGTGCCACGGTGTTTGTGGTGTCGGACTTTATTTCCGCCGCAGGCTGGGAGCCTGCCCTGACGAACCTCTCGCAACGGCATGACACGGTGGCCGTGCGTTTGCGCGATCCGCTGGAGCAAGCCTTGCCAGCCCTGGGCGTGGTTCCCGTGCAGGATGCAGAGACCCAGGAAATCATCTGGCTGGATGCGCAGGACGCGGGTTTGCGGCGGCGCTTTGCCGAACTGGCACAGCAGCGAGAGACGGGTCTGCGCGAGGCCTGGGCTCGAGCGGGTGTGGATTGTTTGGAAATCGACACACAAGAGCCGTTGGACACCGCCTTTCTGGAATTCATTCGCATGCGCAATCCGCGTCTGCGTGGCCGACTAGGCACCTCACCCGCCGCATTGCATGGTTGAACTCCATTCCATTCGTCTGATGTGGCCCTTCATGGTGTGGTCACTGTTGTTGGTGCCTGTGCTGGCCGCCCTGTATGGGGTGCTGGATCGGCGTTCGCGTCGGTGGGCCCAACCACCGGGGACTGCACCGTCATCTTCGTCACGTGGGCAGTTCTGGCGCAGACATGGTCTGGCGCTGTGGTGTGCCGTCGGACTGACGGTGTTGTTGTTGGCCATGACCCGTCCTCGTGCCGTGCTGTTGTTGCCCACGCGAACCGAAGCGGTGGTGCTGGTGATGGACAGCTCGGGCAGCATGCGTGCGGATGATGTGAAGCCCAGCCGCTTGCATGCAGCCCAGGCCATGGCCCGGACGTTTGTGACGCAACAGCCGCCAACCGTCAAACTGGGTGTCGTCAGCGCAGCGGCCACGGCCACGGTTATCCAGGGCCCCACGCATGACCGGGATGCCTTGCTGCAAGCCATCGACCGCCTGAGCCTTCAGCCCGGTTCGGCCATGGGGGCAGGCTTGTTGATTGGGCTGGCCACCCTGCTGCCGGCCTCGGGTCTGGATGTCAACAAGCTGTTGAATCCGGAGTCTGCGTCCACGCCGCCGGCGCCTGCTGTTCCCTTGTACCCAAGACCGGCCAACACGCCCACGCCAGCCGTGGCACTGGAGCCTGGCAGCAATGCATCCACGGCATTGGTGATGTTCACGGACGGTCAAAGCAATACCGGTCCTGACCTGATAAAAATGGCCCGAGTGGCCGCAGATCGTGGCGTGCGTGTCTACACCATCGGCTTGGGCACGCCCGAGGGCGTGGTGCTGAAAGCCGAAGGGTTTCAAGCCCGTGTGAAACTGGATGAGACGCCGCTCAAGCAAGTGGCAGAAATGACCCGTGGCGAGTACTTCAGAGTGGCGAATACCAAGGATGTAGAGCGCATTTACCAGTCCATCAGTTCACGCATTGTCATGCGTGAACATCAGCAGACCGAGGTAACCTCCTTGGTCCTGTGTCTGGGCATGGGCTGGCTGCTGCTGGGCGCTTCCTGGGGTTTGATGCGACGTGGACGGGTGTTGTGAAACCGCTTGCGACCAGACACATGGAATGGCTTAATCGGATAGACAACGCCTGACTTGCTCGTTCACCCCGTCTTCATCAATCGGAAAAAATCCAGGCATGTTGAAGGTGTTGAGGTAGCGATAACTGCTGAAGGCCATGCTCCAGTCGGCAAACCGTCGTGACTCGATGGTTTGTCTGGACAGCAACTGAACCTCAGCATGTCGATGGTCTTTCAGCAGGCGTTGCCACAACTGCTCCACGCAGGCGGAGGGCCCCTCGATGCATTGGGTGAATTGCCCCTTGGCATACAGGAGATGGCCGGTGATGCCCAGCGCCGCGTTTCTTTCACGCGCCTGATTCAGCAGATTGAACAGGTCCAGGGTACCCAGCGGCTCAGTGGCCAGAGAGGTGTACAGCAAACGTTCGACGGAACTCATGGCGAGCAGGCATGACATTGAACAAGACGGCGAGCGTGCCGCACAAAGCTGACGTGAAGTTGTCTAGCCGCCATGCCTGGCCGCCAAGTTCATCCGTTGACGTCGAAGGCGCTGGTCGCCAGCCAGGGTCTGGCCTGGAAATACGCCTGCTCAAAACGCTGAATGTCTTGCGCATGCTGAAGGGTCAGCCCCACGGCGTCCAGACCATGGAGCAGCATGTGACGGCGCAGTGGATCAAACTCGAAGTGCAGCTGCTGCCCATCGGCGGGGCTGGTGATGGTCTGGGTTTGCAGGTCGACCACCAGTTGGCATCGGTCCGGGTCGGTGGCCAGTGCCATCAGTCGGTCCAGTTCGGCCATCGGAACGCTGATGGCCGGCACGCCGTTGCGTGCGCAGTTGTCCGCAAAGATGCCGCCAAAGGTGGTGCCGATGATGCAGCGCAGGCCCAACTCTCGCAGGCCCCACACCGCATGCTCACGGCTGGAGCCACACCCAAAGTTGGGGCCGGTCAGCAAGATCGAGGCTGAGCGCCAGGGGGCACGGTTCAACACGAAATCCGCACGTTCCTGTCCGGGTGCGCTGAACCGCAGGTCAAACAAAAATCCCTGGCTCAGTCCTTGACGGTTGATGCCGCGCAGAAACTGCTTGGGCATGATTTGATCGGTGTCGATGTTGGCTGGCGGCAGGGCGGCGGCCACGCCAGCGACTTGATGAAACGGTTCCATGACTTGCCTGTCCTTTACTGAGGCGTCCACCGGCGAACGTCGGTGAGTGTGCCGGCCACGGCAGCGGCGGCCACCATGGCCGGGCTCATCAAATGGGTGCGCGCGCCGGGTCCCTGGCGGCCCTCAAAGTTGCGGTTGCTGCTGGAGGCGCAGCGGTCACCCGCTTTCAGGTGGTCGTCATTCATGGCCACGCACATGGAGCAACCGGACTGACGCCACTCAAAGCCTGCATCACGGAAGACTTGCGCCGTACCGTCGGCCTCGGCCTGTTGACGCACCGAGGTGGAACCCGGCACCACCATGGCGCGCACACCACTGGCCACACGGCGGCCGCGCAGCACGCGCGCGGCCGCGTGCAAATCTTCCAGACGGCTGTTGGTGCATGAACCGATGAACGCATGACTGATGGGCAAGCCATCCAGCGCTTGGCCCGGATGCAGCCCCATGTATTCCAGGGCACGCACCATGCTGCGACGTTGTGTGAGGTTGGATTCCTGCTCGGGATCGGGCACCACGGCATCGATGCTGGCCCCCTGGTCCGGGCTGGTGCCCCAGGTCACCATGGGCGCAATGTCATTGGCGTTGAGCACCACATCCTTGTCAAACACCGCGTCTTCATGACTGCGCAGTTGTCGCCAAGCCAGAACGGCAGCATCCCAGGCCGCACCTTTCGGAACACGTGCGCGACCGTGCAGGTAGTCGAAGAGGCGATCATCCGGGGCCACGATGGCACCCCGCGCGGCGGCTTCCACGCTCATGTTGCACAGGGTCAACCGACCTTCGACACTCATGGCGGAAATAGCCTCGCCGGTGTATTCAATGACGTGCCCGCCTGCACCATCCGCGCCGATCTGGCGGATCAGGGCCAGTACCAAGTCCTTGGCGGTGACCCCCGCACCCAGTTGGCCGCGCACGGACACACGCATGTTGCGCATCATTTGGTAGACCAGGGTCTGCGTGGCCAGCAGGTGTTCAATCTCGCTGCTGCCAATCCCAAAGCCCAGCGCCCCCATGGCGCCATGCGAGGTGGTGTGGCTGTCGCCTGCGGCCATCACCATGCCGGGCAGCACCAAACCTTGCTCGCTGGCCACCACATGCTCAATGCCTTGTCGCTCGTCCAGCATGTCAAACAGGTCGATGCCATGGCGCTGGCAGTTCTCGGCCAGTGTGGTGACCTGACGCGCACGATCGGCATCGGCCAGCACCATGGTGCGTGCATTGCGCTCGGGGGTGGTGGGGTTCACATGGTCCACCACGGCCACCGTGGACGCTGGACGCCAGACCGAACGGCCTGCCGCATGCAAGGCTGCGAAGGCTTGCGGGCTGGTGTACTCATTGAGCACCTGGCGGTCCACATACAGAAGCACTTGGCCGGGCGCGTCCAGCGAGCGGACGGTGTGGGTGTCAACAATCTGCTGATAAAGCGTGCGGGCTGTGGCCATGGGGTGTTCAGTCCAATTGAATGCCAGCTTCCTGGACCAACTTGGTCCAGGCTGCCACGTCCTTCACCAGAAAATCGGCAAAGTCCTTGGGCGTTCCGCCAATGATCTCGCCCCCTTGGGCGTTGATTTTTTCCTGCGTCTCGGGGAGTTTCAGAATGGCATTGATCTCGGTGTTGAGCCGTTGCACGATGGCAGGCGGCATGCCGGCCGGACCCAACACGGCAAACCATTGATGCACTTCCGCATTGGGCACACCGGCCTCGGCCAGGGTGGGCACATCCGGCAGCAGGGCAGAGCGCTTGGCACTGGTGATGGCCAGCACCTTCAGTTTGCCGGCCTTGTAGTGCGGCAAGACATTGGGCGGGCTTTCAAAGTTGAGGTCCACGTTGCCGGACAGCAAATCCACAATGGCCTGACCGCTGCCTTTGTAGGGTACATGGGTCATGGTGGTCTTGGTGGCCACCATGAAGCGGGCCGCACCCAGGTGCTGGGCGCTGCCACTGCCAGAAGACGCAAACGTCAGTCCGGTGGGCTTGCTTCTGGCCAGTGCCACAAAGGATGGAACATCCTTGGCGGGCAAGCCCGGGTGAACTGTCAGCAGCATGGGGGTGGAGGCCAAGCGGACGATGGGGGAGAAATCTCGCACCACGTCATACGGCAGTTTGGGATAGAGCGCTGGCGCCACGGAATTGGAATTGCTGTGGCCCAGTAGCAGGGTGTAGCCATCGGGCTTGGCCTTGGCCACCAGGTCGGCGCCCAGGGTGCCTGCAGCGCCGGGTTTGTTGTCCACGATGACGGCCTGGCCAAAGCGTTCCTGTAATTTCTGTCCCACCATGCGTGCCAGCACATCAGTGAAGCCACCAGGCGCAAAGCCCACGACGATGCGAATGGGTTTGTCCGGCCAGGTCGGGGCCTGAGCCTGAGCAGAGACGGGCGTCATGGACAAGCCCGCGGTGAGTGCGGTCAGGGCGGTCAGGACCGCACGGCGATGTAAGGGCAATGAAGGCATGTCGATGTCCAGGAGGCAAAACGGATGCTCGATTCTCGCGAGTGACGGTGGCACCAGCCCTCTGATGGGTGAAAATGCTGTCCATGAGGAGACACCACATGACCCCTGCATTCAAGATCACCCGTCGCCACTTGTTGACCACGTTGAGCGCCACCACCCTGACGGGCCTGAGTGGGTTGGTCCAGGCCCAGAACTTTCCCAGCAAGACCATGACGTTTGTGGTGCCGTATCCTGCCGGTGGAGCCAACGATATGTTGGGGCGCCTGATCGGCCAGAAAATGGCCGAGGCCCTGGGGGGCAACGCCGTGGTGGACAACAAGCCCGGCGCTGGTGCTTTGCTGGGTGCATCCGCCGTGGCTCGGGCTGCTGCGGACGGTCATACCTTGCTGATCGGCGGCTTGGCCACCCATGCCGCCAGCCCGCACATGCTCAAGGCCGACTACGATCCCCTCAAGGACTTTGAGTCCGTGGGCATGATTGGCAGCGCGCCCATCATTGCCATCACTTACAACGATTCGCCATTCAAGACACTCAAGGAAGTGGTGGATGCTGCGCGCAAGGACCCCAAAGGCGTGATGTATGCCTCCTCGGGCAATGGTTCACCGCTGCACCTGGCGGGTGAGTTGTTCATGGCCCAGAACAAGCTGGACATGACCCATGTGCCCTACAAGGGCGGTAACGCGCACATCCTGGACCTGATCGGTGGTCGCGTGCCCGTGATCTTTGACACCGCCACCAATTGCGTCCCCTTGCTGAAGTCCGGCAAGGTCCGTGCGCTGGCCGTAGGCGCACCTGCACGCTTGCCCGATTTCCCGAACGTGCCCACGTTTGCAGAAGCTGGATTTCCGCAATTTGACTTTTCCGCCTGGTATGCCGTCTTTGTGCCAGCCAAGACACCCAAAGACGTTGTGGCCAAGTTATCGACGGCACTGTCAACTGCGCTCAAAAATCCTGACGTGATCGCCAGACTGAATGGTGTGGGTGTGACACCTGCGACGGGTGATGCGGCTTCGTTGGCAAAGTTCTTGCCGACAGAGCATGAGCGTATCGGCCGTCTCATCCGTAC
>VEQI01000198.1 GCA_018883305.1 Limnohabitans sp.
CATGGAAGCGATGAAAATGGAGCATACCCTCACTGCCCCCGCCGAAGGCGAGGTCCTGGAGTTGCTATACGCCCCGGGCGATCAAGTGACCGAAGGGGCCGAGTTGCTGCGACTCTCGACATGAAAATTCTCAACTGCCAGTCCGACACGAAATCCGAACCCTGGTTGCAAGGCCTGCGCGCCGCCTTGCCCGAGGCCGAGATCTACGACTGGGTGCCCGGTGCGCCGCAGGCAGATTACGCCGTCGTATGGGCACCCCCCCAGCAAATGCTGGATGAGCAGACCCATCTGAAGGCGTTGTTCAACACCGGCGCGGGTGTGGACAAGCTGATGGCGCTGAACCTGCGGCCCGAGCTGGCGGTGGTTCGGCTGGAGGATGCCGGCATGGGCGTGCAGATGGTGGAGTATGTGCTCTACGCCGTCACTCGCCACTTTCGCGAATTGGGTGCCTATGAGCAAGCGCAAACCGAGACGCGTTGGGCGTACCGGAAACCCTTGCGGCGTTCGGATTTTCCGATCGGCGTGCTGGGCTTGGGTGTGTTGGGCCAGCAGGTGGCGCAGGGCCTGGCGGCCTTTCAATACACCGTCAATGGCTGGAGCCGGACCCCTCGCACGGTGGATGGCGTGCGTTGTTTCCACGGCGCCCAGGGCCTGAACGATTTTCTGGCCGCCTCCCGTTTTCTGGTGTGTTTGCTGCCCTTGACCCCGGACACCGCGGGACTGCTGAATCAAGACACCTTGTCACGTTTGCAGCCCGGAGGCTATCTGATCAATGTGGCGCGTGGCGGCCATTTGGTGGATCAAGACCTGCTGGACCTGCTGGCGCGTGGCCACCTCGCGGGTGCCACGCTGGATGTCTTTCATACGGAACCCTTGCCGTCGGATCACCCTTTCTGGCGGCACCCCCAAATCACCGTGACCCCGCATACCTCGGCGCGTACCTTGCGTGACGAGACCATCGCCCAGATTGCTGGCAAACTTCAGGCTTTGGCTGGTGGCGCGGACATCGCGTCGCTGGGTGGCGTGGTTCATCGCCAACGAGGTTATTGACATGATTCCTTCCCGTGTTTCCCTGCTTGAATCAGGCCCCCGCGACGGCCTGCAAAATGAGGCGCAGCCGGTGCCCGCTGCCATCAAGATCGAGCTGGTGCATCGTCTGCAAGCGGCGGGCTTGCGCAACATCGAGGTCACCAGCTTTGTGTCGCCCAAGTGGGTGCCGCAGATGGCGGACAACGCCGAGGTGATGGCGGGTGTGCAGCGGCAACCGGGCGTGCGTTACGCCGTGCTCACACCCAACCTCAAGGGCTATGAAGCGGCCGTGTTGTCGCGCCCGGATGAAGTCGTGGTGTTCACCGCGGCCAGTGATGCGTTTTGTCAGCGCAATCTCAATTGCACCGTGGCCGAAAGCATTGATCGCATGGCACCGGTGGTGGAGGCGGCGCTGGCCGCAGGTATCCATGTGCGTGGTGTCATCTCCACCACCGTGGGTTGTCCCTACCAGGGCGATGTGACACCTGCTGCCGTGAGTGATGTCTCGCGCCGCATGAAAGCGCTGGGTGTGCAGCACCTGGGGGTGGCGGACACCATTGGTGTGGGAACGCCTCGCAAGGTTCAGGCTGCCATGGAGGCCGCGCTGCAACACTACGACCTGGCCACCATCTCCGGGCATTTCCATGACACCTATGGCCAGGCGCTCAGCAACACGCTGGCCTGTCTGGAATTGGGGATCTGGCAATTCGATGCTTCAGTGGCCGGCCTGGGCGGGTGCCCGTATGCCAAAGGCGCCACGGGCAATGTGGCGACCGAAGATGTGGTCTTCATGCTGCACGGCATGGGCATCGAAACCGGCATTGATCTGGATGCGCTGGTGGACGCTGGTGCCTTTATTTGTGCTGCACTGGGTCGGCCGACTTCTTCGCGCGTGGGCAAGGCCTTGCTGGCCAAACGCGCATGAGCGCCAGCACGCCTGGCCGGGCGCAGCAGGCCTTGTTGCGACGCCGGCTTCATCAGGTTCAAGCCATGCCCGCCGGCGGCTTTTTGCCTTCACCTTGTGTCTCGATTTGCACCATGGACCCCGTGTCGGGTCATTGCCTGGGCTGCTTTCGCACGCTGGCAGAAATCGCTGACTGGGCTTCGCAATCTCCTGAGGGGCAGCGCGCCATTTGGGATCAGGTGGCCCAGCGAATGCCAGCGGCCACTTGAGGCGTGTCCATGAGCACCACCGTCACGATGTATCTGGACTTCATCAGTCCGTATGCCTATCTCGCGTTTGAGACCTTGCCACCACAGTTGGCGGGGTTGGACGTCACGGTGCGCTACGAGCCCATTTTGTTTGCGGGCTTGTTGAAGCACCATGGACAACTGGGGCCCGCAGAAATTGCCAGCAAGCGCGAGTGGACCTATCGGCAAGTCATGTGGCTGGCGCGTGAGGCGCAGGTGCCGCTGGCCATGCCGGCCCGGCATCCGTTTAATCCGCTGGCCTTGTTGCGGCTGGCAAGGGCTTGCACGGTGGATGGGGAGGTGGACCGAGTCACCTGCGCCACGCTGTTTCAGCACGTGTGGTGCCATGAGGGGCAGGAGGCGGAGGATGTCGCTCGTCTGGAGGCCCTGATTCAAAAATTGCAACCGATGCGTGCCATCACCGATGCGCAGGTCAAGCAGTCGCTGATCGACGCCACCCAGGCGGCCATTGATCTCGGCGTGTTTGGTGTGCCCACGTTTGCGGTCCATGACCGTTTGTTCTGGGGGCAGGACTCCTTGCCCATGCTGCGCCAATATCTGCAAGGCGATGCCTGGTTCAAGACAGATCGGCAGCAGGTTGCAAGCGTGGCGCAAGGCGTACGGCGCTCAATCGGGGGTGCCTGATCCCCGGTGCACTCATGCCCAACGCGTTCAATTTTTCCGCCTCTCCCTTTGACTGCCTCAACCAGGACGAACAACGCCTGGTGCGCGACAGTGTCGATGTGGCCTACTACCCGGAAGGGGCCACCATTCTGGAAAAGGGGTCCACGCCCAGCCACCTCTTTGTCATTATCAAAGGCTATGTCAGCCAGTATGAAGACGAAGAGCTGACCACCACCTATGGGCCAGATGATTGCTTCGATGGTCGAGGTCTGGTGGCTGGCCGGACCAGCAGCCGCTTTGTGGCCACCGAAGAAGTGGTGGCCTACCAGCTGACCCGCGATGCCGTCACCCACCTGATTGCAGCCAATGCCACTTTTGGCGCCTTGCTGTTTGCCGACCTCAGCCAGAAACTCAGCGCGTTGTCACAACGCCAGAGTCAGCAGGAGTTGCAGTCGCTCACCCTGTCTCGTGTGGATGAGGCCTTTTTGCGCCCGGCCCATTTTGTGGAGATGGAGACCGACATTTTGTCGGTGGTGAAAATTTTCAATCAGCACCGTACCTCCAATGTGCTGGTGCGTGACAACCGCAGCCATCCACCCCGGTTGGGCATTTTCACGGCCACGGCCTTGCAGCGTGCGATCCTGACCGGCACCCCGCTGGATCGACTGCCGGTGGGTCAACTGGCCAACTTCAATCTGATCACGTTGGCCCCGTCCGATCAGGTGGGCGATGCGCTGGCCACCATGTTGCGCCATCGGGTACATCGGGTGGTGGTGCAGGAAGACGACAAGATTGTGGGCGTGCTGGAAGCGCTGGACCTGTTCAGCTTCCTGTCAAATCACTCGCACATGATCACCGTGCAGATCGAGTCGGCCCAGGACCTGGAGGCCCTGGCGGCTGCAGCCAGCAAGATCACACGGACCATAGCCGTGCTGTTCCGTGGTGGCACGCGCGTCAACCTGATTGCACGGTTGGTGCAGGATCTGAATGCGCGCTTATTTGAAAAAGCCTGGGTGTTGATCGCCCCGCCTGAGTTGGTGGCTAACAGTTGCTTGTTTGTCATGGGCAGTGAAGGACGTGGTGAGCAACTGCTCAAGACCGATCAAGACAATGGCCTGATTTTGCGTGACGGTTACGAGCCCCCTGGGGATCTGGATGCGCTGTGTCTGCGCTTCTCCAAGGCCTTGCAGGACTTTGGTTACCCCGAGTGTCCCGGCAACATCATGGTCAGCAATGTGCAATGGCGCAACAGTGCCAGCGAATTTTCTCAACGGGTGCTGCATTGGTTGCTCACGCCCGATCCAGACAACCTGATGAACCTGGCCATCTTCATGGACGCACACGCGGTTTGTGGTGACGCGCAGTTGCTGCTGCAGGTGCAGCAATCGGTGATGCGCGTGGCCACGGACAACGATGCGGTGCTGGGCCGCTTTGCCGCTGCCATTGATGCGTTTGGCAACAGTCAAGGTTGGTGGAACCGGCTGCTCGGGTTGGAGAACAGCCAGACGCTCAACCTCAAGAAGGAAGGCATCTTCCCGCTGGTGCATGGCATTCGCAGCCTGTCACTGGCGCATCGGGTGTATGAAACCGGCACGGTGGACCGCATTGAGGCCCTGGTGGCCGAGGGTGCGTTGAGTGCGGAGATGGGTATGGATCTGACGCAGTCGTTGCTGTTTCTCATGGGCTTGCGTCTCAAGTCGGGGCTGATGGATTGGGAGATGCAACGGCCCGTGAGCGGTGGCGTGGACCCGGCCAAACTGTCTACCCTGGATCGCGATCTGCTCAAGGATGCACTGGGTGTGGTGAAAAAATTCAAGGTCCAGTTGCGTCATCGCTTCAAACTGGACAACCTGTGATGAAGCGTTGGTTGTCACCACCTCGCTGGGTCGCGCGTGTCAAGCGTGAGTGGCTGGTGTATCACCTGGGACTGCCCGAGTTTCGCTTCATGTTTGACGCACCACCTGATTTTGAGTGGGTGTCGCTGGACTGCGAAACCACCGGACTGAACGTGCGTACCGACGAGATCATCTCCATCGGTGCTGTGCGCATTGCGGGTAACCGCATCCTCACCAGTGAGCGGCTGGAGTTGCTGGTCCGGCCCGAGCGCGGTGTCTCGGCTGACAGTGTGCGCGTGCACCGCTTGCGTGAGCGCGATGTGGCGCAGGGCCTTCCAATCGAGGAGGCCATGAAACAGCTGATGCATTTCATCGGCAGTCGACCTCTGGTGGGGTACTACCTGGAGTTCGATGTGGCCATGCTCAACCGCGCCATCTGGCCCATGCTCGGGCAAGGCTTGCCGCAGCCCAAGATCGAAGTTTCGGGCATGTACTATGACTACAAGTTCCGGCAATTGCCGCCCTATCAGCAGCAAGCGCGTCCCGAGATTGATTTGCGATTCAACACCTTGATGCAGGAACTGCAACTGCCCGTGTACGAGGCGCATGATGCCTTGAATGACGCCATGATGGCGGCGCTGGCATTTATCAAGCTGCGGCAGCTGCGTGGCGAGTCAGATCAGCCGCATTGAAACGAAAAAAACCGGACCCGAGGGTCCGGTTTCGTCGCAGGGCCTTGACGGTGCAAGGCCTGCTCGATCAGTGGCCTGAAGCGCCTGAGGCACCAAACCCTGTTTCTGAGCGCACGCGTTGGGCCGCATAGGCCTCACGCTCACGCTGCGCATCGGCACTGCGGTCCAGAATGGAGAACAGCCAAATCCCGATGAAGCCAATGGCCATCGAGAACAGCGCCGGCGAGGTGTAGGGGAACAGCGCCGAGCCCTTGGGGTTGCCCAGCGTGGCTTCCCACACCGAGGGCGACACCACGGTCAGACCCACGGAAGAGATCAAGCCCAGGAAGCCGCCAATCACCGCGCCCTTGGTGGTGCAGTCTTTCCACAGCACCGACAGGAACAGCACCGGGAAGTTGGCCGAGGCTGCAATGGCGAAGGCCAGCGACACCATGAAGGCAATGTTTTCTTTCTCGAAGGCAATGCCCAGCGCCACGGCCACAATGCCCAGCACCACGGTGGTGATGCGGGAGACGCGCAGTTCGGCGCCGCTGTCAGCCTTGCCGCCTTTGAAGACGGTGGCATAGAGGTCATGGGACACGGCCGAAGCGCCCGAGAGCGTCAGACCAGCCACCACCGCCAGAATGGTGGCGAAAGCCACGGCGGAGATGAAACCGTAGAACACGTCACCGCCCACGGACTTGGCCACCAGCACGGCCGCCATGTTGGCAGTGCCCGCGCCACCTTTGATGATGCCTTTGGCCGTGTCAGCGAACTCGGGGTTGGTCAGCACCAGCGTGATGGCGCCAAAACCGATGATGAAAATCAGCACATAGAAGTAGCCAATCCAGGTGGTGGCCCAGAACACCGACTTGCGTGCTTCTTTGGCATCCGGCACGGTGAAGAATCGCATCAGGATGTGGGGCAGACCGGCGGTGCCGAACATCAGCGCCATGCCGAAGGAGATGGCGGAGATGGGGTCTTTTACGAAGCCACCCGGGCCCATGATGGAGAGGCCGACCTTGGCCGCTTCCTCGGGCGTCTTGCCCGTGTTTTCTGCAATGGCCGTGCGCACCTGCACGCCTTTGGCAAACAGTGCCTCGGGGCTGAAGCCAAATTGCGCCAGCACCATGAAAGCCATGAAGCTCACACCAGCCAGCAGCAAACAGGCCTTGATGATCTGCACCCAGGTGGTGGCGGTCATGCCACCAAAGAGGACATAGACCATCATC
>VEQI01000199.1 GCA_018883305.1 Limnohabitans sp.
GTCACGCAGCACATGGCCGTAGTCTTTCACCATCACACCGCAGCCGGAGGCGTTCATGACGATGGCCTCGACTTCGCCACGCTCGACCAGCGGCCACCAGGCATCGATGTTCGCACGCATCTGTGTTGCACCGCCGTCCTGATCGTTCAGGTGAAACTTCACGGCGCCGCAGCAACCCGCCTGCGAGGCGATCACCGTTTGAATGCCACAGGCATCGAGCACGCGCGCGGTGGCGGTATTGATGTTGGGGCTCATGCTGGGCTGCACACAACCGGCCAACATCAGCACTTTGCGCGCATGTTCCCGCGTGGGCCAGGCGCCTGCGTCTCGGGCTTCGGGCACCTTGGCCTTAAGGGACTCGGGCAGCAGCCCGCGCATGACCTGGCCAAGCTTCATCGCGGGGCCGAACATCGAGGATGACAAACCTTCCTTGAGTGCCCAGCGCTTGAACTTTTCACCCGAGGGGCGGGGCACCTTGGCATCCACCAGCTTGCGCCCGATGTCCACCAGATGCCCGTATTGCACGCCACTGGGACACGTGCTCTCGCAGTTGCGGCAGGTCAGGCAACGGTCCAGGTGCTGCTGCGTCTTGCGAGTGGGCTCTGCACCTTCCAGTACCTGTTTGATGAGGTAGATGCGTCCACGCGGACCGTCGAGCTCGTCGCCCAGCAATTGATAGGTGGGACAGGTGGCGGTGCAAAAGCCGCAATGCACACATTTGCGCAGAATGGCTTCTGCCTCACGTCCGTCGGGCGTGTTTTGATAATCAGCAGCGAGTTGGGTCTGCATGGCTCACTCCTGAGGCTCTCGGTCCAGGCCCAGGCGCCCGGTGTCAAACACCCCTTTCGGGTCGAATTGCGCCAACAGCGCCCGTTGCAGTCGGTGCTGCACCGGTGTGAGCGGCATGAAGACGCCCACCTCGCGGTCCACCTCCGGATGCGCTTGGCTGGGTCGCCACAAGGTGGCATGGCCACCTTGCTCACGCGCCAGAGCACGCAGAGCCAGCGCCGCACTGGCCGGTGCCCAGCACCAGCGTTGCGCGCCATGCCACTCCACCAGCGTGGCCGAAGGCAAGGCCAGCGCAGGCGCCGTGCCCGGCAGAGACAAGCGCCACAGCGCCTGATCTGGCGCCGGGGGGCGGGTAAAAAATTCATCCGTCTGGTCACGACAGCGTTCCCACCAGGCGTGGGCCTGAGACTCGTCCAGCGGCATGGCACTGTGGCCGGTGGCGGACAGATGCGATTGCATCACCGGAATGGCCGCCTGCACGGCCGCCAGAGCCCCCCGCAGACGCACAATCAAATAACCGTCATCGGTGGGCTCACCGCTGGCCACGCTGGTGTCTGCTGAGGCCTGGCCAGTGCCCGAGGACGCAGGGGCCCAGCTACTGGCATTGAGCGGCAATGGCATGCCCGCCCAGCGTTGCAACTGGTCCAGCGCAGCCGCCTGCTTCATGCGCACCACAAAACTGGATTGCGCCGGGGGCACAGGCAGCACCTTGAGAGAAACCTCGGTGATCAGGCCCAATTGCCCCATCGAACCGGCCAGGGCGCGCGACACGTCATAGCCCGCCACGTTCTTCATCACCTGACCACCAAAGCGCACCGCCTCGCCACGGCCGTTGATCAGCTCTGCCCCCAGCACATAGTCACGAACACCCCCCACACTGGCACGCGCCGGGCCTGCCAATCCACTGGCCACCATCCCGCCCACGGTGGCAGTTGCGCCAGCAAAACGGGGCGGCTCAAACGGCAGACACTGCCCTTGTTCGGCCAGCAAGGCTTCCAGATCGGACAAGGCCGTGCCCGAGCGCACCGTCACCACCAGCTCGCTGGGCTCATAGCTCAAGACGCCTTCCCACCCCACCGTGGAAAGCGGTTCTCCGCGCGGGGATTCACCATGGAAGGCCTTGCTGCCTTGCCCTTGCACGGACAAGACGCGGCCCTGTTCGGCGGCGGCGCGAATCTGATCGCACCAATCAGTGAGTGGGTTGTGCATGGCTGGATGGTAGCGCCTCTCGCGCCATCTCCGCGAGAGCGCGTGTGGACAACCCCGGCAGGTGTCAGGTCGACGCCAACAATTGGGCGAATCGGGGCAAGTCGACGTTGCCACCACTGATCAATATGCCAACCCGCTGTCCTTGCAAAGACAGTCCGGCATGACAAGCGGCGGCCAAGGTCAAGCACCCGGTGGGCTCCACCACCATCTTCATGCGTTCGGCATAAAAGCGCATGGCCTCGATCAACTGCTCATCGGTCACCGTCAGAATGTCATCGACATGGCGGCGAATGATCTCGAAGGTGAGTTCACCCACCAGGGGCGTTTGTGCGCCATCGGCAATGGTGCGCGGGGTGGGAATGCGCACCCGCTCGCCACGGCGGAAGGATTGCTGCACATCGTTGCCCGCCTCGGGCTCGACGCCATAGACCTTGCAGCGCGGCGACAAAGCGCGCGCGGACAATGCGCTGCCGCTGAGCAAGCCGCCGCCGCCCAGACACACCAGCAGCACATCGAGTTCGCCCACCTCCTCGAACAGCTCCATCGCCGCCGTGCCCTGACCACACAGCACATCGGCGTGGTCAAACGGCGGAATGAAGGTGCGGCCTTCGCGCGCGGCGAGCTCGCTGGCGATGGCCATCGCATCTTCGTTGTAACGGTCATAGCCCACCACGGTGGCACCATAGCCCTTTGTGGCCGCCAGCTTGGCGGGTGACGCATCATGCGGCATGACGATGGTGGCGGACAAACCCAGCATCTGCGCTGACAGCGCCACCGCCTGCGCATGGTTGCCTGACGAATAGGCCACCACACCCGCGCGTCGTTGCTCGGGTGTCAGTCGGGAGAGGGCATTGAAAGCACCGCGGAACTTGAACGCACCCATGCGCTGGAAGTTCTCGCACTTGAAGAACAGCTGCGCGCCCAGGCGCTGTTCCAGGGTGGCCGAACGCAACACCGGCGTGCGGTGCGCGTGGCCGTGCAGCCGCTGGGCGGCTGCACGCACATCATCGAATGTGGGCAGCGCCAGCGACATGCGGATCACCGATCAGCGGGCGACGACGCGCACCATCTCGAGGCACTTGTTGGAGTAGCCCCACTCGTTGTCGTACCAGCTCACCACCTTGATGAAGGTCTTGTCCAGGGCGATGCCCGCTTCGGCATCGAACACGCTGGTGCAGGACTCACCGCGGAAGTCGGTGGCCACCACCTTGTCTTCGGTGTAGCCCAGAATGCCCTTGAGCGCGCCCTGGCTCTGGGCCTTCATCTCGGCGCAGATCTCTTTGTAGTCGGCTTCCTTGACCAGCTCGACGGTCAGGTCCACCACCGACACATCGGAGGTGGGCACACGGAAGGACATGCCGGTGAGTTTCTTGTTCAGCTCAGGGATGACCACGCCCACGGCCTTGGCGGCACCGGTGGAGCTGGGGATGATGTTTTCCAAAATGCCACGGCCACCGCGCCAGTCTTTGTTGGACGGGCCGTCCACGGTTTTCTGGGTGGCAGTGGCGGCGTGCACCGTGGTCATCAGGCCGCGCTTGATGCCCCACTTGTCGTGCAGCACCTTGGCCACCGGGGCCAGGCAGTTGGTGGTGCAAGAGGCGTTGGAGATGATGCTCTGGCCCGCGTAGGTCTTGTCGTTGACGCCAAACACGAACATCGGGGTATCGTCCTTGGACGGCGCGGACATGATGACCTTCTTGGCGCCAGCCGCCAGGTGCTTCTCGGCCGAGGCCTTGTCCAAGAACAGGCCGGTGGCTTCGACCACGATGTCGGCACCGACTTCATTCCACTTCAGCGCAGCAGGATCACGCTCGGCGGTCAGGCGAATCTTCTTGCCGTTGACCACCAGGGTATTGCCCTCGACGGACACCTGGCCCTTGAAGCGGCCGTGCACGCTGTCGTACTTCAGCATGTAGGCCAGGTAGTCGGGCTCGAGCAGGTCGTTGATGCCCACGACTTCGATGTCGGAGAAGTTTTCAACGGCGGCGCGAAACACCATCCGTCCGATACGGCCAAAACCGTTGATGCCAATCTTGATGCTCATGGAAAGTTCCTCTCAATAAAAAAACAGATCCGGGGAAAATCAGCGCTGCAACACGGCCTGCACCGTGTCGGCGACGTTCTCGGGGGTGAAGCCGAAATGCTTGAACAAGGCACCCGCCGGGGCCGATTCGCCGAAGCAGTCGATGCCCACCACGGCAGAAACGCCGTACTTCCACCAACCATCGGTGGAGCCCATCTCGACGGCCACGCGCGGCAACTTGGCGGGCAGCACTTGCGTCTTGTAGGCAGCGCTCTGGCGATCAAAGGTGGTCGTGCTGGGCATGGAGACCACGCGCACGGCGATCTTCCGCTCGGCCAGCAGGGCCTGTGCCTTGAGGGCAAGTTGCACTTCGGAGCCAGTGGCGATGATCACAGCCTGGGCGGCGCGCATCATGCCCACCTCAGTGGGCTCGGCCACCACATAGGCGCCCTTGCTGATGGCATCCAGGCCAGCGGCGTCGGGCGCAGCGACACACGTACCCTTGGGCAGATACGGCACGTTCTGGCGGCTCAGCAGCAGGGCCGTGGGACCTTTGCGGTTTTGCAGGGCGACGGCCCAGGCCACCGTGGTTTCTGCGGTGTCGGCCGGACGCCAGACGTCCAGGTTGGGAATCAGGCGCAGGCTGGCACCGTGCTCGATGGACTGGTGGGTGGGGCCGTCCTCGCCCAGACCAATCGAGTCGTGGGTGAACACATGCACCAGGCGCGTCTTCATCAGCGCGGCCATGCGGATGGCATTGCGGCTGTAGTCGCTGAAGGTGAGGAAGGTGCCACCGTAGGGGATGTAGCCGCCGTGCAGCGCCACGCCGTTCATGATGGCGGCCATGCCGAATTCGCGCACGCCGTAGTTGATGTGGCGGCCGCCCTGGCCGTTGGCGTTCTTGACCACCTGGCCCGCCTGGTCAAAGCGCAGCGCCGGGGTGGACGAGGTGTTGGTGAGGTTGGAGCCCGTCAGGTCGGCGCTGCCGCCCAGCAGTTCGGGCAGGCCGGCGGTGAAGGCTTCCAGGGCCAACTGGCTGGCCTTGCGGGTGGCCACCGTTTCGGCCTTGGTGTGAGCCGCCAACACGGCATCGACCACACGCTGCGAAAAGTCGCGCGGCAGGTCGCCGGCCATGCGGCGCACCAGTTCGGCGGCGAGTGCGGGGTGGGCACTCTTGTAGGCCTTGAAGCGGGTGTTCCACTCGCTTTCGATGTCCTTGCCACGGGCCTTGGCGTCCCAGTCAGCGTAGACCTCGCGCGGAATTTCAAACGGGGCATGGTCCCAGCCCAGGGCCTTGCGCGTGAGCGCAATTTCCTCGGCACCCAGGGGCTCGCCGTGGGCCTTGGAGGTGTTGGCACGGTTGGGGCTGCCCTTGCCGATGTGGGTGCGGCAGATGATGAGGGTGGGGCGCTCGGGGCTGATGCGCGCGGCCGCGATAGCCTGGCTCACGGCGGCGGCATCGTGGCCGTCCACCGGGCCCAACACCTGCCAGCCATACGACTGGAAGCGCTGCGCGGTGTTGTCGGCAAACCAGGGCGCGACTTGCCCGTCGATGGAAATGCCGTTGTCGTCGTACAGCGCGATCAGCTTGTTGAGCTTCCAGGCACCGGCCAGCGAGCAGGCCTCGTGGCTGATGCCTTCCATCAGGCAGCCGTCGCCCATGAACACGTAGGTGTGGTGGTCGATGACGGTGTGGCCGTCACGGTTGAACTCAGCGGCCAGCAGTTTTTCTGCCAGGGCCATGCCCACGGCGTTGGTGATGCCCTGGCCCAGCGGCCCGGTGGTGGTTTCCACGCCAGGGGTCACGCCCACTTCAGGGTGACCGGCGGTCTTGCTGTGGAGCTGGCGGAAGTTGCGCAGCTCGCTCATGGGCAGGTCGTAGCCAGTGAGGTGCAGCAGGGCGTAAATCAGCATGGAGCCGTGGCCATTGGACAGCACGAAGCGGTCGCGGTCGATCCAGTGCGGGTTGCGCGGGTTGTGACGCAGATGGTCCCCCCACAGGGCCACAGCCATGTCGGCCATGCCCATGGGCGCGCCGGGGTGGCCGGAGTTGGCTTGCTGGACGGCGTCCATTGCCAACGCACGGATTGCGTTGGCCATTGAGGAGGTGTTGGCCATGGTGTTTAAAGCGGGGGAATAGGAGGTACAGGGGAAACCCGGAATTTTAGCGGGGCGCCGGGGCCGATCGGTACACTTGGCTGACAGTCATGACTCCCCCTCAGATCCTCCCTCCTCTTGCGCCCACCACCCCCCTGGCCACAGCCATGCTGCTGGCGGCCGGTCGCGGCGAGCGCATGCGCCCCCTGACCGACACCACGCCCAAGCCCCTGCTGACAGTGCGCGGCCGTCCGCTCATGGTGTGGTGCCTGCAGCGCATGGTGGAAGGTGGCTTGAAACAGGTGGTGATCAATACGGCCTGGCTGGGCGAGCAAATCCCCGCCGCCCTGGGGAGCACCGGCCCGGCCGACCTGGCGGGCGGTCCCATGCAGCTGCATTACTCACAGGAAGGTAGCGACTTTGGCGGCGCCCTGGAAACGGCCGGCGGCATTGTGC
>VEQI01000200.1 GCA_018883305.1 Limnohabitans sp.
GCGCCATGGCCTGAATCAGCACCTTGCTGGCGTGACCGCTGAGCACACCTCCCTCGTTGATCAGGGTGATGATGCTTTGTAGCAGGTGTTGGGGTGGGTCCGACTTCAGCAAGTAACCGTGCGCACCCAACTCCAGGCTGCTCAGAATGTGTTTGGGGTCTCCCAGGGTGGACAGCACCAAAATGCGGGCCCTGGGTTGCTGCCGCGCGATGTGCTCGATGACCTGCTGGCCAGAACCGTCGGGCAGACCCAGGTCCACCAGATAGATGTCAGCCGCAGAGGTGGCCACATTGGCCAGTGCCTCGGCCACGGTGTTGGCCCAGCCGCAGACGTGTAGCAGGGGGTTGGTACGGATCAGGTCGACCAGCGCCTGACCGAATTCGTGGTCGTCTTCGACCAGAAAGACTTGGAGGGTCATTGCAAAAAATTTGGATTCTCCAATCGCAGGTCTGCGTGAAAAATAGCACGTTTTCTCTAGCAATAGACTCAATCGGTACGCAACGGTGGCAGACGTCGCACGGCAGGCATGCGTTGCGACGAGGTTGGCCGGATGATCACCTCGGGTGACACAGCCGTGCAACGACACAGCAAGACATCGTCCGCACCACCACGCGCATGCGTCATGGGGAGCGCGTCCACCGGACGCACCACGCCCGCCATCAGTTGGGCCATGCACAAGCCACAGATGCCACGCCGGCAGGCATAAGGCAGTGCCAAGCCCGCCTCATAGGCCGCTTCCAGCAGTGGCTGGTCAGGTTGACAGTGAAAAGACGTCTGCGTGTCATGCAGGATCACGCGTGGCAAGGCAGGTTTCATGGAATTGGCATGGAATTAGGGGCAGAGCGTATGATGACGTGTCTGTCCTGGTGCGCGTTTGCGCCAGAAGGAGTGAGCATGTTTCAGGTGGTTGTTCAGTCGGTGCTGCGACGACTCAAGTCAGTTCAGCAGCAGTTGCCGCCGCCGCCCGTGGGCGATCAGGGGCCGCGCAAGCCCGAGCGCGCCGGCCTGATTCTGGTGCTGGTGCTGGTGTTCTCCATCCTGACCGTGGTGCTATTCACCCGCTGAACCTGTCACGCCGAAAGCGTTCAATGTCATAGGCCGCATGGGGTGCTTGCGCAGGTGCGCTGACAGAAGCTTGCAGGCCCTGTTCTATCCAGTCTGCCGTTCGCGGGGCGCTTGCCAGGCCCACGTGTCCGTGACCACAGGCGTACCAAACCCCATCGCATCGCGGGGAGGGACCAATCACGGGCAAGCCGTCCGGCGTGGATGGACGGTGCCCCATCCAGCGCGTCATGCCTTGCAGTTGCTCGGGCTGTTGCAGCACGGGGTAGGTGTTTTTCGCATGGGCGAGCAACACTTCCGCGCGGGTCCAGTTGGGGGGCGCATCCGGGTGTGCCAGTTCCACCTGGCCGGCCAACCGCAAGCCCTGCGTGGTGGGCGTGTTGGCCATGCGCCCATCAGAAGGCATCACGGGCAGGGGCAAATGCACGCTCGCTTGCGGCAACACCACGTGATAGCCGCGCTCCGACGCCATCGGCAAGGCGTCACCCAGCTGGCGGGCCAATCGGGGTGAACCTATCCCTGCGGCGATGACCACTCGATCCAGCCACAAGCGGCCCTGGCTGGTATCCACACCTGTGCAACGCCCGCCTTCGAGGTGCAGCTGGTGAACCTGTGCAACTAATCGCTGTGCACCCAGACGCTCAGCCGCACGGACCAGCCTGTGCACATACTCTCCGGGATTGGCGCACCAGGCCCCGTCAGGAACCCAGGCTCCACATTGGTACCTGGGGCTCAGCGAGGGGACCTTGGCCCGCAGGGCATCGCCCTCCAGCACTTCCCATTGCACGCCGCGTTCTCGCCGCAATTGCCATGACAGCGCGTCCGCCTCCATGGCCGCGCGGTCTGGGTAGGCATACAACAAGCCGTTGTGGTGAATCAGCTCAGACGCCTCTGCTTCAGCCGCCAATACCCGATGACGCTCGGGCGCGTCATGCAGCAGTTCGTGCAGGGCGATGGAGGTGGCGCGTACGCGCGCCAGGGTGCTGCCAGCGCGCAGGAAGGCCAGCAGCCAGGGCAGCAAGCCTGGCAGAGATGTCCAGCGCAGGGTCAGTGGGCCCAGGGGATCGAGCAGATAGCCAGGAATTTTTCTCCACAAGCCCGGCGTGGACATGGGGATCACCGAGGCCGGACTGATCCATCCACCATTGCCGTGGCTGGGTGCATGGGGGCCACCCGGTGGCTCCGGGTCGATGAGTGTGACCTGGTGCCCCGCTTGGGACAAGCGCAAGGCACAACACGCCCCCACCACGCCTGCACCCACAATGCCAATTCGCAAACCATTCATGAGCGTGCATTAAACCGCAAAAGCCCCGCCCTCAAGCGCCAACCATTCACCCTTGGCGACCGACTCTGTATACAATTTTGTTTTCACGCAGCCACCCGCAGGTGGTGCAGTCTTCAAAGGAAGTCATGACCCAGAGCGCCGACAACACGACCACACGGGTGATCGTCACCGCCTTGACACGGGCCATCGTGGAACATCGATTGCACCCGGGCACCAAGCTGGCAGAGCAGAAGCTGGCCGACCATTTCGGCGTGTCACGAACGCTGGTGAGGCAAGCGTTATTTCAACTGGCCCAGAAACGTCTGATCCGCATGGAGCCTTCGCGCGGGGCGTTTGTGGCCACGCCATCCTCCGAGGAAGCGCGCCAGGTGTTTGCCGTGCGTCGCATGATCGAGCTGGAAATGACGCGCACCTTTGTGCGCGAACTCAACCCGCAGCGACTCAAGGCCCTGAAGGACCACGTGGCCCAAGAGCGAGCCGCTGTGTTGCGTGGTGATGTGCCGGGCCGTACCGAGCTGCTGGGCGATTTTCATGTGCGCATGGCGGAATTGCTGGGCAACCAGGTGCTGGCCCAGTTGCTCAGCGAGCTGATTTCACGTTGTGCCCTCATCACCCTGATGTACCAGAGCAAGCACGCGGCCGAGCACTCTGCCGATGAACATGCCGACATCTTGAAAGCCATGTCGGATCGTGACGAGGCCTTGGCGGTGCGCCTGATGGACGAACACCTCAGCCATGTGCAAAACAGCCTGACCTTGGACCGCCGGGTGCCCAGCAATGACATCGCTCAGGCCTTGAACTGAGTCAGGACCAGGTCCCTCACGCCACGGCAGTCGGACGACGTCGGCCTTGTCGCCACCACACCCCCCAGGCCAGCAGGGCAGCAGGCAGGAAGACCCAGTGTGCCGAAGGCCGTTGCGGGTTGGGCAGCTTCAATTCCACCACCTTGTAGCCTTGTTCGACGCCCAGTTTACGTGCCCGGCTGCCGAACTTGACGTTGGCCACTTCCAGATCATCGCCCAGCTGACTCAGGGTCACGCCACCACTGCGCAGCCGCTCCCGGCCATTGTTGCCTTCGCCCAAGGGCAAGGCCACGGTTTTGACGATCGGGTCACCATCCAGGTCTTCACCTGCAATGCCCACCACCAGCCAGTCATCGGGCTGTAACTGGTCTGCCACAGCGTACAGTTGTGAGGCGGGCGCCGAGATGTATTGGGGATAGAAGCGGTCCACCACCCAGTCCGGGCGGAAGAACAAAAACGTGCAAAGCAAGAGCGCCACCACTTCCAGAGGCGTGCAGCGCTGGCGGAACCAGTTCATGGTGGCAGCCGCAAACAGCAGGGATGCCACCACGCTGCCCACACACACCAGCACCACTTCCACCCAGCCATGCAGGCCAATCAGCAGCAGTTGCGGGTTGAAGATAAAGACAAACGGCAACACAGTGGTGCGCAGGCTGTACCAGGTGGCTTGCCAACCGGTGGCGTTGGGGTCGTCCCCGGAGATGGCAGCTGCGGCGTAAGAGGCCAGCCCCACGGGCGGCGTGACATCCGCCAGGATGCCGAAATAGAACACGAACATGTGCACGGCAATCAGGGGGATGACCAGGCCACTGCGGGCCCCCAGTTCCACGATCACCGGTGCCATCAAGGTAGCCACCAGAATGTAGTTGGCCGTGGTGGGTACCCCAGCGCCGATGATCAGGCAAATCACCGCTGTGAGCAGCAGCATGACCAGCACGTTGCCGGCCGAGACCAGCTCGACGAAGTCGGTCATCATCAGTCCCATCCCGGTGAGTGTGATCACCCCCACGATGAGCCCGGCGCTGGCGCAGGCCACGCCAATGCCAATCATGTTGCGCGCGCCCAGCACCAGGCCACGCCACAGATCGGCGGCACCTTGGCGCAAGGCCGCAGTGGAAGATGGGGGGTGATCCGCCGGGCGAAAGATGGACAGCATGAAGGGCTGCAACAACACCATCGCCATGGAACACACGGTGGCCCAGAATGCCGACAGACCGGGCGAGAGTTCTTCCACCATCAAGGACCACAGCAGCACCACGATGGGGATGAAGAAATGCAGACCGGCACGTACCGTGGGCCAGGGCAGTGGCAAGTGCAGTTGCGGCGCCTGCGGATCATCAATGGGCAGATCCGGGTAGCGGGCCGAATACGCCATCAGCACCACATAGGCCACCAGCGCGGTGAAGGCCAATGCCCACGGGGCCGCTGTGCCGGTCAGTGCTTGAACGCCCAGGATCAGGTAGTACACCGCCGCCAGCGCCACGGTGGTGCCGCTCAATCCCAGGCCCCAGCCGATCAACCGCTCACGCCAGCCGGGCTGACGGGCACGTGTGAGGGGTTTCAGGTTGTACTTTTCCGCTTCCAGATGCACGATGTAAAAGAGCGCCACATAGGAAATGATGGCGGGCAAGGCCGCATGGCGGATGATTTCCGAGTAGGGAATGCCCACGTACTCCACCATCAGGAACGCGGCCGCGCCCATCACGGGCGGCATGATCTGTCCGTTGATGGAGGAGGCCGCTTCAATGGCTCCGGCTTTGACACCAGAGTAGCCGGTGCGTTTCATCAGTGGAATGGTGAAGATGCCTCCCGAGACCACGTTGGAGACCGACGAGCCCGAGACAATGCCATTGAGTGCCGAAGACACCACCGCCACCTTGGCCGGACCGCCGCGCAAATGTCCCAGCGTGGCCAGTGAAACCTGGAGCATGTAGTTGCCTGCGCCCGCAATGTCCAGCAGCGTGCCAAACAGCACGAAGAGAAAAATGAATTGCACCGACACGCCCAGTGCAACACCATACACGCCTTCGGTGGTCAGCCACATGTGGGAGATGAAGCGCGACAGCGAAGCACCACGATGCTGCAGCACATCGGGCATGTAGGGGCCAGTGAACACAAAGAGAATGAACAGGCCCGTGGTGATCAACATGCCAAAGCCCATGGCCCGGCGGGTGGCCTCCAGCATGACGACCACGCCGGTCACGCCAATCACGATGTCCTGCAAGGTGGGGGCCCCCGGACGAAGCGCCAGCTGGTGGTAGAAGGTGAAGAGGTAGGCTCCGCAGAAAGCGCCCACACAGGCCAGCACCCAGTCGCTCCAGGGAATCACGGTTCGGGAGGAGTTCTTAAAGGCCGGGAAGGCGCAAAAGCCCAGAAAGATGGAAAACGCCAGATGAATGGCGCGCGCCTCCGTGTCATTGAAAATGCCAAATCCCAGGGCGAAGGGCAGGGGGGAGGCATACCAGACCTGGAACAGCGACCACAGGCCAGCCACGATGGCCAGGGCTTGACCGATGGTGCCGCCCGGTTCACGTCCGCCAATGTCGGCCTCTTTGACCAGTTGATCAAGTTCTTCCTGGGTATGGGTATTGAGTTGCGCCATGGGTCAAGTGCAAGGTCATCAAGCGGTGTTGGGTCCGGATCGACACCGCGAAAAAAAGGGTCAGGGCATCACACCCTGACCCGGGACAAGTTCAGGCCAGAATTATTTGATCCAGCCTTTTTCACGGTAGTAGCGGACCGCACCTTCGTGCAGAGGCGCACTCAGGCCGTCTTTGACCATGCTCTGGGGTGAGAGGTTGGCCAGGGCGGGGTGCAATTTCTTGAACTCGTCGAAATTGTCGAACAGCGCCTTGGTCACCTGGTACACCGTCTCAGGGGAAGTTTTGGCAGAAGCCACGACGGTGGCCAGCACGCCGTAAGTTTGCGTGGCCTGCGGGTTGTTGGGGTACAGGCCACCAGGCAGCGTGACCTTGGCGTAGTAGGGCTTCTCGGCCACCAGCTTGTCGATGACGGGGCCGGTCAGGGAGACCAGCTTGGCGCCACAGGAGGTGGTGGGGTCTTGAATGTTGGCCGAGGGGTGACCGACGGCGTAATAGAAACCGTCGATCTTGCCGTCGCACAGCGCCGGGCCGTGCTCATCCGCCTTGAGTTCAGAGGCCAGGGAGAAATCACTCATCTTCCAGCCCATGCCTGCCAGCATTTCTTCCATAGAGGCGCGGGTGCCCGAGCCGGGGTTGCCCACGTTGAAGCGCTTGCCCTTGAAGTCTTCAAACTTGCCGACATTGGCCTCCTTGCGGGACAGCACGGTAAAAGGTTCAGGGTGAACGGCGAAGACGGCGCGCAAATCCCCGTACGCGTTGTCCTTGAACTGGCCCTGGCCCTTGACGGCGTTGAACTGCA
>VEQI01000201.1 GCA_018883305.1 Limnohabitans sp.
CCCCTCGCGTGACCAACTCGGGATGAAAGGTGTGTGCATCCGACACCAACTCTTCTAAAAATTCACTGATGGCAAAGTCGGAATCCTCTTTCACCATGCTGTTGCCATCCGCGCGTGACAGCAACAACAATTTTTCGGTGATGTCGATCAACCGCTCCACTTCGTCCCCGATCATGCGCATCTGCACCTGGGAGTCAGCGCCCACGGGAAGTTGATTGATCAGTTGTTCGACATTGCCTCGCAAAATCGTCAAAGGCGTACGCAGTTCATGCGAAGCGTCTGCCGCAAATCGCCGGGCTTTGGCAAAGCTGTCTCGCAAGCGCACACGTAAATCCTGGAAGGCGGACACGATGCGTTCGAACTCCACATAGGGTGCTTCCAGATTGCTGCTATCGCCCAGGTTGGTGGACGTGACAGAAGACAACGTGGATTCCAACAGACGGATCGGACGCATGATCAGGTGCGCCACCCAAAGGGTCAAAAACCCTAACATGGTCAAGATGAAAGGCAATACATAGGCAAGATTTCGGTCCCGCAGTTCCCACATGCGCTGGCGCAGGTTGGCCACAGAAGACTCCGGCAACCAGACCTGGATGGCATTCGCAGAGCTCTTCAGACGCCCGCCCATCCACAAACCCTCCGGGGTATCCACCTTGAACAACTCAACCCGTTGGCCTCGGGCATCGACTTCTTTCAACGTCCACTGCGAGGCCAGACCTTGCAGGCGCGAGCACACCGGGTCGGAGGTCGCGTCAGTGGTACCGACCGGGCAAAGCGCGTAGTCCTGGGTCAGCATGGAGGTAATGCGGTGACGATGAACGTCGAACGCACAATGACGAAATTGGTTGGGCGCGGACAGCTGGGACTCGCACTGCACCACCGCCTCAGACAGATCCTCCCAGCCCTGGTCCATGAGTTGCCCATGCAGCAGACTCTGTGCTGCAAAGCGGTTGGACAAAATAATGGCCGCCGTGATCACAATGATATGCAGATAAAGCCTGCGCTTGAGCGAGACCTTCATGCGGCGTCCCGGGTGCGCAAACGATAGCCGACACCACGCACCGACTCAATGGGCGAATCCAGTTCGTTGTCTCCACGACAAAGCTTTTTCTTGATGCGCTGAATACACACATCCACCACGTTGGTTTGCGGATCGAAGTGGATTTCCCACACATGCTCCAGAATCTGCTTGCGCGAGAAAATTTGCCCCGGCGAGCGCATGAGAAATTCCAGCAAGGTGAACTCGCGTTGGCTGAGGATGGCACTGATTTCATGCCACTGAGCGCGACGGCGCACCACATCCAGGCTCAGGTCCTCAAACACCAGCGATGTCACTTGCTCGGGATTGCGCCGCTTGATCAGCGCACGGATACGCGCCACCAGTTCTTCCACAAAAAAAGGTTTGGGCAAATAATCATCTGCCCCGATGTTGAACCCCGTGAGCCGGTCGTTCAGATCAGATTTGGCACTGAGGATGATCACGGGCGTGACATTGTGCTGGGCACGCAGTTGTCGTAACACCTCGAAGCCGTCCAGCTTGGGCAGCATCACATCGAGCACCACCAGGTCGGGCGCTTCGGATAGGATGGTCGCCAGACCGGTTTCGCCATCTTCCACCCGCTTGACGTGGTAGCCTACGGCCGTCAGTCCAGCGGTGACAAAGTCGGCAATGCGGTGCTCATCCTCGATCAGCAGAATATTCATGTCATCCAGCGTCATATTGACCAGCGTACCAGGGTTTCCTGGGACATTGGCTCCAGTTTCTCGATCCATTGTCCGTTTTTTTGGCCATGCCCGTCCTGGCCTGCCCCATGCCGACAAAGAATGACAAAATTGTCATGAACCGCTTCACAGGCGCTGATAGACCATGACCACCCCCTTGCTGCAATTGCGCGGCATCACCAAACGCTACCCCGGTGTCATTGCCAACGAAGACGTTTCGCTATCGCTGGCGCCTGGGGTGATCCATGCCGTCCTGGGAGAGAACGGTGCCGGCAAATCCACGTTGATGAAAATCATCTACGGCCTGGTTCGCCCGGATGGCGGTGAATTGATCTATCGCGGTCAGCCGCTGATGGCACACCACCCCCGACAGGCGCGTGAACACGGTATTGCCATGGTGTTTCAGCACTTCAATCTGTTTGAGACGCTGACCGTGTCCCAGAATGTGTGGCTGGGCATGGATGGCGCTCTGACACTGCCCACGGTGCGCACGCGTATTGCCGAGGTGGCCAACACCTATGGGCTGGACATGGACCCAGACCGGCCGGTACATACCCTGGGCGTGGGAGAGAAGCAGCGTGTCGAAATCATTCGGGCCTTGCTGACGCAACCGCAGTTGCTGATTCTGGACGAGCCCACCTCGGTGCTGACGCCTCAGGCCGTGGAGAAGCTGTTTGTGGTGCTGCGCCAATTGGCGGATCAGGGATGCAGCATTCTCTACATCAGCCACAAGCTGCACGAAATCCAGGCCTTGTGTCAGGGCTGCACCGTCATGCGCAGTGGTCGAGTGGTCGCCGAGTGCGACCCCACACAAGCATCTGCGGAATCGCTCAGCCGCCTGATGATGGGCAGCGAGCCCGCCACCTTGCCCCTTCCCAGCCGCCCTCCTGGAGAGCCGATGCTGCAAGTAGAGCATCTGTCTCTGCCAGGAGAAGCACCCTTTGGTGTCACATTGCATGGCATTCAGCTCACGGTGCGTCGCGGTGAAATTGTGGGCATTGCGGGCGTATCCGGCAATGGTCAACGCGAATTGATGGCAGCCCTCTCCGGAGAGGACACGCGCCCTGCGGCAGAGATGATTCGGGTTGAGGATCAAGGTATAGGTCACTGGGGCCCCGAACAGCGTCGCCACCTGGGACTGCACAGCGTGCCCGAAGAGCGTCTGGGGCGAGGTGCCGTGCCAGACCACTCGCTGGCACTCAATCAGTTGCTGACACGAAAGATCGGGGTCACGGCGCGGGGATGGCTGCAACCCACCGTGTTACATGCCAGTGCCCAGGCGCTGATCGAGCGCTATCGCATCAAGGCCAACGGGCCCCAAGCCACGGCCAAATCGCTCTCGGGGGGCAATTTACAGAAATACATCGTGGGTCGGGAGATCGACGCACAGCCCCGTGTGCTGCTCATTTCGCAACCGACCTGGGGCGTGGATGTGGGTGCGGCAGCCATGATCCGGACCAGTCTGCTGAGGTTGCGGGATGCCGGTTGCGCGATTTTGATCGTCAGCGACGAACTGGAAGAACTGCTGGAACTGTCCGACCGTTTGCATGTCATGGCGCAGGGCCGATTGTCCCCTGCCCTGACACGCGCACAAGCCACCCTGGAGCGCGTGGGGACCTGGATGAGTGGTCTGTGGGCGGAGGATAACGCATGCTGACGCTGGAACCTCGCGCACAACCCTCCACGGTCTGGACCCTGCTGTCACCCGTGCTGGCGCTGACCCTCACCCTGGTGATGGTGATGGCCTTGATGGCCGCCCTGGACAAGGACCCGGTCCGAGGCCTGTTGGTGTTTTTCTGGGAACCGATTCGCACGCCCTATGCCTGGGGCGAGCTGATGGTCAAGGCCACGCCCTTGTTGCTCATTGCCACCGGCTTGACCGTGGCCTACCGCGCCAATGTGTGGAACATTGGCGCTGAGGGGCAATATGTGTTGGGCGCCGTGGCCGCCTCCTGGGTTGCCCTTCAAGCGTCTCCGCACACCGGGGCCTGGATCATCTTGCCCGTTCTGCTGGCGGGTCTGATGGGAGGCATGGTCTGGGCGGCGCTGACGGCCTGGTTGCGCGACCGCTTCAACGCCAACGAAATCCTGGTCAGTCTGATGCTGGTCTATGTGGCCATCTTGCTGCTCAACTACCTGGTCTATGGCCCCTGGAAGGACCCCGGCGGCTACAACTTTCCGCAAACCCGCACGTTTGAAAAGATCACCCAGCTCCCCCGATTGTTCGCGGGATCTCGTGTGTCCCTGGCCTGGCCGCTGGCACTGCTGGGCGTCGCTGGACTGTGGCTGTATCTCTTCAGACATCGTGCGGGCTGGCGAATGAGCGTGGTGGGCCTGGCCCCGCTGGCCGCGCGCTATGCCGGTTTGTCGTCCCGTCATGCCTTGTGGACGGCCCTGCTGGTGTCAGGCGGACTGGCAGGACTGGCCGGCGCATTGGAGGTGACAGGCCCTATCGGGCAACTCACGCCTTACGTGCCAGTCGGCTATGGGTTTGGCGCCATCATCGTGGCCTTTGTCGGACGGCTGCATCCCATCGGACTGGTGCTGGCGGCCTTGCTCATGAGCATGCTCTATATCGGTGGCGAGCTGGCACAGTCACGTCTGGGCTTGCCCAAGTCCATCACGGGTGTCTTCCAGGGCTTGTTGTTGTTCAGCCTCCTGGCCTGTGATGTGCTCATTCAGTACCGTCTGCGCTGGTCACCAGCGTCACGAGGAGGCCACTGATGGACACCTATGCCCTGCTGCTCGCCGCCACCTTGCATGCCGGCACGGTGCTGGCCCTGGCTGCGCTGGGATTGCTGATCAATGAAAAAGCCGGTGTCATCAACCTGGGGGCCGAAGGCATGATGCTGTGTGCGGCGCTGGCCGGTTTTGCCACTGTGGTTCACACCGGCAGCGACAGCCTGGGTCTGCTGGCAGGCATGGGCGCGGGCGCTCTGCTGGCGCTGCTCTTGGGCGGGCTGGTGGTGGTGCTCAACACCAACCCCTATGCCACCGGCCTGGCACTGAGTCTTTTTGGCGGCGGCCTGTCCGCTTTTCTGGGCGCCCCCTACGTTCAGGCCCGCCTGCCTGAGCGTGCCCAGTTTGTGGTCCCCATCTTGTCCGACCTGCCATGGGTGGGACCCGCCTTGTTTCAGCACCATCCCATGGTGTACGCCGTGGTGGCGCTGACCCTGGGCCTGATGTGGTTTCTGGATCGCACGCGACCCGGTCTGATCCTGCGCAGCGTGGGCGAATCACCAGCCGCAGCACACGCATTGGGCTATGACGTTCGTGCGATCCGCCTGGGAGCTGTCCTGGCCGGGGGGGCGTTGTGCGGACTGGCAGGCGCCTATGTGTCCATTGTGTACACCCCCCTGTGGGTGGAGGGCATGATGGCTGGCAAGGGCTGGATTGCCCTGGCGCTGACCACCTTTGCCACCTGGCGCCCGGTGCGTGTGTTGCTGGGGGCGTATTTGTTCGGAGGCGTCACGATGCTGCAATTTCATCTGCAGGCCAGCGGCATCGAGGTGTCCAGTCAGTGGCTGAGCATGTTGCCCTACCTTGCTACCATCGTCGTGCTGGCGTTCATGTCGCGCCGACCCGCCTGGATGAAAGCGCACATGCCGCTTTCTCTGGGCAAACCCTTTCACCCCCACCAGCATTGAGTCTGAGTGGCCTTCCCCTGACCCGTTCCCACAAAGGACTGACGATGAACCCGTTGAACAAACGCCCCTGGATCCGCACACTGGCCTTGAGTGCCATCGCCACGGTAGTCTTGCTGGGTTGTGCCAAAAAGGAGGAGTCCCAGCCCGCTGCTGCGGCCCCCGCCAAGCCCGAACCCTTCAAGATTGCATTTGCCTATGTCGGCCCCGTGGGCGATGGCGGCTGGACCTACGCCCACGACAATGGTCGCAAGGCGATCGAGAAAGAATTTGGCGACCGCGTGGTCACCTCGTTCGTGGAAAACGTGCCCGAGTCCGCGGATGCCGAACGGGTGCTGCGCGATCTGGCGGGCCAGGGCAACCAGCTCATCTTTGGCACCACCTTTGGCTACATGGAGCCACTCCTCAAGGTGGCGGCTGATCATCCGGCCGTGAAGTTCGAACACGCCACCGGCTATAAGCAGGCCGCCAACCTGCGCACCTACGACAGCCGCACCTACGAAGGCGCTTACATGGCCGGGGTCATCGCGGGAAAAATGACCCGAACCAACACCCTGGGCGTGGTGGCCTCCATCCCCATTCCCGAGGTCATTCGCAACATCAACAGCTTCACGTTGGGCGCACAAAGCAGCAACCCGAAAATCAAGACCAAGGTGGTCTGGGTGAATGAATGGTTCAACCCGCCCAAGGAGACCGAAGCCGCCACCTCGTTGATCAACGGGGGCGCCGACGTGCTGTTCCAGAACACCGACTCTGCGGCAGTGCTCAAGACCGCACAAGACAAAGGCAAGCGCGCCTTTGGTTGGGACTCTGACATGACCGCTTACGGCCCGAAAGCGCACCTGGCCTCGGCCATCATCAACTGGGGACCCTACTATGTGTCCGCCACCCGGGCTGCCCTGGAAGGTCAGTGGAACGGTGGTGGAGCGGTGTGGTGGGGTGTCAAGGAAGGCGCCATTGATCTGGTGTCCATTGCCGAAGATGTGCCCGCTGACACCAAGGCCCGCGTGGAGGAGGTGAAGAAGGGACTGCGTGACGGCAGCTTTGCCATCTGGAAGGGCCCCATCATGGACAACACCGGCAAGCCGGTGCTCAAAAAAGATGAAGTCGCTGATGACAAGTTTCTGGGCGGCATCCACTTCTTCGTCAAGGGTGTGGAAGGCAAGGTGCCCGGGGG
>VEQI01000202.1 GCA_018883305.1 Limnohabitans sp.
GGCTGGAGCCATTGCGCATGCGAAGTGGGTTCGGGGGGCATCATTTGTCGGGGCAGGTTCGTGTTGGCCAAGGCCAATCATCTTAGACTTCAGCCCTATGGCTACTGCGTATTTTTCTGCAGAACAGATTCATGAAATCAGCAGGAATTTGCGGAAGGATTCTTTCATAAAATCCCGTCGCACCCCACAATGATCAGACATCAGTCTGGCAACAGGAGACACTTTTGTTGACGCCCACCCCATCCCTATGCTGCTTGGCGGCATGTTCCTCTGCTGGCGAACGCCAGCTCCCCCCGATCTGCTTTTTAAGGAGTTGAGGATGAGTGAAAAATGCGTCCGCATGGAAGTGAGCGACAAGGTAGCGCTGGTCACCCTGGACCGTCCCCCTGTCAACGCCCTCAATCGGGACATGCGCTACCAGATGGTGGCTCTGTTCGATGAAATTTCTGCTCGCGACGACATACTGTGTGCGGTGTTGACGGGCAACGGCAATGTTTTTTGCGCGGGCGCCGATCTGAAAGACCGGCCCAACAACGATATTCCTGGCGATTTTCTGGAGCACAACCGTATCACCCGTGAAACCGGCAATGCCATACGCGAATGCGCCAAACCGGTCATCGGCGCCGTCAACGGCGCCGCACTGGGCGCAGGCTTAGGCCTGGCTGCAGCCTGCGACATACTTTACGCCTCCGACAACGCCACCTTCGGCATGCCTGAGATCAATGTCGGCTTGGCGGGCGGTGCCTCCATGCTGCGCACGCTGTTTGGTCGCTCGACGGCGCGGCGCATGTTTTTCACCGGTCAACGACTGACGGCGGCCGATCTGCTGCGGCGCAATGTGCTCGAGGACGTGCTAAGCCCGGATCAGCTTTTGCCGGTGACGATGGCGCTGGCACACGAAATTGCCTCCAAGGCCCCGCTGGCGGTCATTTTCGCCAAACGCGCTGCCAATATGGTGGATGTGATGCCCCAGCGCGATGCCTACCGCTTCGAGCAGGAGTTCACCATGGCCCTTTCCAAGACCGAAGATGCCCGCGAGGCGCGCCTGGCGTTCCTGGAAAAACGCGCACCGCAATTCAAAGGACGATGAGCCATGACAGTCCTGCCTCCTCCCTCGCCTGGCGTGGGCATGGATGTCTTTTTCAATGCCCGCAGCATCGCGGTCATTGGCGCGTCCAACGAGTTCACCAAGATCGGGGGGCGTCCGATCCACCTGCTGCGCAAATACGGCTATTCGGGCGAAATCTACCCGATCAACCCAAGAGGCGGTGAGATCCAGTCTCTGCCTGCCTACACCCATCTGGCGGACACCCCGAGCGCACCTGAACTCGCTGTGGTCGCGGTGCCGGCAGAACTGGCGCTGCAAGCGGTGTGTGATTGCGCCCAGCGAGGCGTCAAGGTTGTCGTGGTCTTGTCCTCAGGCTTTGCCGAGGCGGGCGCCGAAGGCCTGGCCCTGCAAGCGGACATGACCCACGTGGCCCGCGCGAGCGGCATGCGCCTGATGGGCCCCAACTGTCTGGGTAGCCTGGGAGTGGCGCAGAAAGTAATTGGCTCGTTTTCGGTGGCATTGGAGGACCACATGCCACAACCGGGTGGCATCGGCATCGTCTCCCAATCGGGCAATGTGGGCAGCTACACCCTTCAGATCCTGGTCCAGCGCGGGGTGGGCATCAGCGCCATGGTCACCACCGGCAACGAGGCCGATGTGGACTTGGCTGATGGTATCGCTGCCCTGGCCCGCGACCCGCAAACCCGCGTCATTCTGTGCTGCATGGAAACCTGTCGCGACGGCGAACGACTGCGGCAGGCACTGGAAATAGCGCGCGAGCACCGCACCCCGGTGGTCATGCTCAAAATTGGCGCTACCGAGCAGGGGCAAGCCGCTGCAGCCTCGCACACCGGGGCGCTGGCCGCCTCGGACGCTGTGATTGATGCGGTGTTCCGCCGTCACGGGGCTTTGCGTGTGGGCTCGCACGAAGACCTGGTGGAAATCGGTATGGCCGCAGAACAGCTTCTGCCCGATCGCCTGCCCAGTCAGGCTGAAGCCATTCTGGTGGCTGCTTCTGGCGGCTTTTGCATCATGATGGCCGACGCCATGAGCGCTGCTGGCATCACCATGCCGCCTCTGGCACAGGCCACACAAACGCGCATCCATGAGGCCCTTCCCTCAGCCATCACCCGTAACCCCGTGGACTCGTCGGCGCAGATCTCCAGCAAGCCCGAATCCCTGCTGGAAGTGCTCTCGGCCTTGCAGGAGGACCCCAGTGCCAGTGTGACCGTGCTGTTTCAGTCGCTCTCGCTCTACAGCAGCAGGCTGCGTGGCGTCTACATCGACGCCATGACCCGCTTGCGCGAGCGCTATCCACAGCGGGCGCTGGTGGTCATCAGCCGCGGGCCAGGCGACGCTGTTAAGCAGATCCGCCAATTGGGAATCCCCGTGTTTTCCAGCATTGACTCGGCCGCACGTGGAGTGGCATCTCTGGTCAGGCTCTCGCAGTTGTTGCAGTCCCCAAGGCATGACCCACACGCGGGCGATGCGCCCCACGCGCGGCTGCCGGCCTGCGCGTTCGAGAATGAGTTGGGCGCCAAGCAGGCGCTAGCCTCGGCCGGATTCGCCTTACCGCAGGAGCAGCAAGTGCAAACGGCCGATGCCGCCGCGCAGGCAGCGCAGGCCATCGGTTTCCCGGCGGTGCTCAAAGTGGTTTCGCAAGATCTGCCGCACAAGACCGAGGCAGGTGGCGTGGCCCTGAACCTGGCCAACGCCGAGGACGTGCGCGCAGCATATGCCCGCATCATGGACAGCGTGACTCGCCATGCGCCAGACGCCCGCATCGACGGCATGCTGGTAGCCCCCATGCTCAAGGACGGTATCGAGCTGATCGCGGGTATTTCACGTGACCCGGTGTTTGGCCCTGTGGTCATGGTGGGTATGGGCGGAATTTATGCCGAGGTTTTGCGTGACGTGTCGGTTCAGGTGGCCCCGGTGTCAGAACACCAGGCGCTGGAGATGATCCGCGCCCTGCGCCTGTTCCCGCTGCTCAATGGTGCACGCGGGCAGGCCCCTATGGACCAGCAGGCCGCCGCCAAGCTGGTGGCGCAGCTTTCCGAATTTGCCTGGCGCCATCGCGACCAGGTGGCCGAGATTGACCTCAACCCGATTCTGGTGCGTGCGCAGGGTCAAGGCGTTGCCGTGCTCGACGCCCTGATGATTCCCGTGCAGACTGCCAGCACATCCGACCCCGAAACTGACCATGTCCACTGATACCCACCTGCCGACCGGGCGGGACAACTACCGCAGTTATGCCCGAACCTGGCTGAGGACCCACCTGCCGCCCCATATGCGCGCCGACAGCCTGGACTATCGCAGCCCCACTCTGGAGGAAAGTCGCCAGTGGGAAGCGGCCATGTACAAGGCGGGCTTGGCCGGCATGACCTGGCCTACCCGCTATGGCGGCCACGGCCTGAGCCTACGTGAGCATCTGGCGGTGAACAAGGAAATCGGGGCGTTGCCCATGCCCGAGAGCGTGAGCTCGATCGGTAAGGAGTTGGCCGGCCCCATCATCATGACCGTAGGCACCGAAGCGCAGAGGCAGACGTTCTTGCCGGCGATTCTCAACATGGAGAACTACTGGTGCCAGGGCTTTTCCGAGCCCGATGCCGGCTCGGACTTGGCGCGCCTGCGCACCCGCGCTGTGCCGCAAGGCGATGGGTGGTGCATCAACGGTCAGAAAATCTGGACCAGCGGCGCGGCCAAGGCGCACTTCTGCCTGCTGCTCACGCGCACGGGCACCGTGGCCGACAAACACCGCGGGATGCTGATGTTTGCGGTCCCCATGAACACGCCCGGTATCCGCGTGGTGCCCATCAAATCGATCGACGGTAAGGAATCGTTCGCTGAGGTCTTTTTTGACAATGTGCTGGTGCCCGATACAGCCCGACTGGGTGCACCCGACGAGGGCTGGAGTGCCGCGGTGCGGGTGCTGTCAATCGAACGCGCTACCAACCGCATGTACCGCGCCTGGCGCTTCGAAGCTGAGCTGGACTTTCTGGTGCGCGCCTGCCAATCGGACGCGCAACTGACCCGCTTGCTGGACGACGGCCATTACCAGCACCGCATCGGCCAGGTGCTGGGCGAGATCGATGGCCTTAAAGGCTTGGTCGAGCGCACGGTCTCTCAGCTCATGGAGGGCGACGAAATCGGTGCACGCGGCTCGTTGACCAAGCTCTACTGGTCCGAGTGCCACCAGGCCTTCGCCGGGCTGGCGCAAAACATGGTGGCCCAAGTCACGCCCACATCGAGTCCACTTGCCCAGCGGGCCAACAAGGCATTCACCCAGGCCTACCTGTTCTCCCGTGCCGCGACGATCTATGCCGGCACCTCGGAAGTTCAACTCGACCTGATCGCACAACGCATCCTTCGGCTGCCCCGGGAATAAACACATGAGCCATTCTGAAAATGGGCTGCAGCCCGAAGAGTTCGCAGAAGCGGCCGAAGCCGCCATAAAGGACGCCCTGACGCGTGCCCCCGAAGAGGTGCCGGCCACTCTGGCGGCCGCAGGGCTGCTGGGCGTGTGTGCCAGTGAAGCCGATGGCGGCCTGGAACTGGACCTGGACTTCGCGGTGCCCCTGGCGCAAGCAGCGGGGCGACTGCGTTTGCGTTTTGCCCTGGCCGAACAAATTTTGCTGGCACGCCACCTGGCCGGCACCGCTTTCGCAGCCGCTTTGACACAGGGGCAGGCACTGGCCACCATCGCCTGGCAAGGTCAGCATGAGGACGGCTGGGTGGGCCATGCGCGCCACGCGCAGGAGGCACGCTGGTTGCTGGTTCGTCAGGCGCTAGGCGCAGTATTGCTCGATGTGCAAAGCGCGCCGCAAACCAACGAAGCCACCCTTGACCCCGACAATCCCCAGACATGGCTGGATGTGCGCGATTGCCCAGTGCTGGCGCAGTTGGACGCGCAGGCCACGCAGACGCTTTGGCACGAGGGCGCCGTCCTGATGGCCGCGACTGTCCATGGCGCCGCTGATGGCGCCCTGAGTGCGGCCGCCACACACACCGCCACCCGCGTGCAATTTGACCGCCCGCTGTCGGCCAGGCAGGCGGTTCGCCACTGGCTGGCGCGCATGAAGCTCTACCACGAAGCCGGCGGTGCAGCCATCGCGCGTGCGCTGGCGCCCAACGAATGGGGCAGCGCGCGCGCGCCCTGGCCCGCGCTGATGCTCAACCTGCAGTACGCGACTTTCATCATCGAAAAAGCGATGCACCTGCATGGTGGTATGGGCTTCACATGGGAGGTGCCCCTGCACCATGCGCTGCGCGAGGTGCGCAAAATCGACGCCGCCTGGGGCGGGGGCGACTTGCCGCAATCGCTGGGTCGACGCTTCATCGACACTTGCAAGGGCTAAAGAAATGCAACAAGACATGACAGGCCGTGTGGCCTTGATCACAGGCGCAGGCAACGGCATTGGCCGCGCGACAGCGAGACAAATGGCGGCGCGGGGCGCCATCGTGGGAGTCAACGACCTCAAGAGCGAATTTGTCAACGCGGTGGTCCAGGAGATCACGGCTGACGGCGGACAGGCCTTCGGCGTGGTCCAGAACATCGCCAGTCGCGAAGGCATCACGGCGGCAGTGCAACAGGCGCGCGACCACGGTGGGCGCTTCGACATCCTGGTCAACAATGCCGCCTGGGTGCGCTACCAGGCGGTGCCCGACGTGCAGGCCGACACCCTCGAGCGCATGCTCGACGTGGGCTTCAAGGCCGTCATCTGGGGCATTCAGGCCGCGGCTGCGGCCATGGACCCCGAGCGTGGCGGCAGCATCGTCAATGTGGCATCGACAGCGGCTTTGCGCTCCACGCTCAACTCTCTGGTGTACTCGGGCATCAAAGCGGGTGTGCTGGGTCTGACACGGGCTGCTGCCGCCGAGCTTGGGGCTCGCCGTATCCGTGTCAACGCCGTCTGTCCGTCGGCAGTGCCCACCGAAGGGACCCAGCGCAACCGCGACGCGAACCGCGACGCCTTGCGTGTGGCCCGCACCCCTCTGGGCCGCATGGGCCAGGTGGATGACATCGCCCGTGGCATCTGCTTTCTTGCCAGTGACGAGGCTGGATTCCTGACGGCGCAAGCCCTGGTAGTGGACGGCGGCGTGACCTTCACCAACATCTGACACCGACGTGTCCATGCCCAGCGCCCGCCCATCCCGACCCACCGGCAGCGTACTCATCACGGGCGCGGCCTCTGGCATCGGTAAGGCCACGGCCGAGCTTTTTGCCGAGCAGGGCTGGCGCTGCGTGCTGCTGGATCATGACCGGCAGCGGCTGCTGCAGTTGCAGGCGCAACTGCCCGGGCGAGACGACCAGGCCCATCTGTGCCACGCGCTGGATCTGACCGATCCGGCCGCCATCCTGGCTCTGGGCAAGGACTTGCCCGAGTTGGACGCCCTGATCA
>VEQI01000203.1 GCA_018883305.1 Limnohabitans sp.
GACCGGGGCTGGCCGTGGCCAGCCAGGTGGCGGCGATACGCTGGCCATCGTGGCTTTCTTCCATGGTGAATTCGCCATCGTCCCAGTCGGCCACCACCATGGCCTGCCGGGCGCCTTGCTGCATGGTGCCGCGCAGGCTGCCTTCATGTTCAGGATGGGGTTGCAGTTCCAGCGTCCAGCGCCCGGCAGGCCCGCTGTGCAGCTCGACCTCCCAATGCCCGACCAACTGGCGGGTCGGGATGTCGGGCCCTTGCGGACACGCGTCATCGGCCAGCACAAAGGAGCGGAGCAGCAGGCTGCATCCGAGCAGGAACACGCTGCCCCAGCGCTTCATGACTTGACCTCGGCCGCCACGGCCGCGCGTTTGGCGAACTCGGCACGCAGTGCCTTGAGTTTTTCCCGGGGGTCTTCCTTCACCGTGCCTTTGTCCAGTGCCATTTCGGCAATGAAGCGGCTGGGCAGGGCGGCGACGATGTCGCGGCCTTTTTTGCGGCGGCGTGTCCAGCTCACCGCCAGGCTGCGTTGGGCGCGGGTGATGCCCACGTACATGAGCCGCCGCTCTTCCTGCAGGCGCTGCAGGATGCCTTCGCTCATCGGTCCATCGCTGCGGCCGGAGTGCTCATCGTCATCTCCCAGCTTGAAGGGCAGCAGACCTTCGTTCACACCCACCAGCATCACATGCGGCCACTCCAGGCCCTTGGAGGCGTGCAGCGTGGACAGGGTGACCACGTTCTGTTCCTGCTCGCGTTCGTTCAGCGTGGAAATCAGCGAGATGGTTTGCGCCACTTCCAGCAGGCTCTTGCGCTCGGTGGCCTGCGCGCCAGTGGCGTCCTCGATGTCGCCGCCGCAGCGCCCAGCCATCCAGTCGCAGAACTCCAGCACGTTGGTCCAGCGGGCATTGGCCACGTTCTCGTTGTCTTCGCTGTCGTACAGGTGTTTCTCGTAGCCGATCTCCTTGAGCCAGTCGGTCAGGAAGCGCATCGCGTCTTCCTTGCCTGCGGTGTGGCGGGCGCGGTGTTCGAGGTCGTTGATGGTGCGGCCGAATTCGTGCAGGCCGTGCAGGGCGCGGCTGGACACCGCGCTGGGCAGGCTGCTGGCAAACAGGGCCTCGAACAGGCTCACTTTGTATTGGCTGGCAAAGTTGCCCAGCTGCGCCAGCGTCTGGTGACCGATGCCGCGTTTGGGCGACGTGATGGCGCGCAAAAACGCCGGGTCGTCGTCGTTGTTGATCCACAGGCGGAACCAGGCGCACAGGTCCTTGATTTCGGCGCGGTCGAAAAAGCTTTGTCCGCCCGAGACCTTGTAGGGAATCTGCGCGCGGCGCAGCGCCTGCTCGAACGGTTTGGCCATGTGGTTGGCGCGGTAGAGGATGGCGAAGTCCTTGAATTCCCGGTGCGGGCCCCCCTCGGTGGTTTGTCCGGCGCGGATCGACTGGATGCGGGCCACGGCGCGCTCGGCCTCGTGCTCCTCGTTGTCGGCGTCCACCACGCGCACCGGCTCGCCCTCGCCCAGCTCCGAGAACAGCGTCTTGGGAAACAGCTTGGGGTTGGGCCCGATGACGTTGTTGGCCGCGCGCAGGATGGCGCTGGTGGAGCGGTAGTTTTGCTCCAGCTTGATGAGCTTGAGCTGCGGAAAGTCCACCGGCAACTGCCGCAGGTTGTCCAGGGTGGCGCCACGCCAGCCGTAAATGGACTGGTCGTCGTCACCCACAGCGGTGAAGCGTGCGTCAGGGCGGTGGGGAAACCCCACCAGCAGTTTCATCAACTCATACTGGATGGCGTTGGTGTCCTGGTATTCATCCACCAGGACATGGCCCATGCGGGCTTGCCAGCGTTGGCGTGCCTCTTCGTGGTCGCGCAGCAATTTCAGGGGCAGGCTGATGAGGTCATCAAAGTCCACGCTTTGAAAGGCGCTCAGGCGTTCTTCATAGCGGGCCATGATGCGAGCGGTGATGCGCTCATTGTCTCCGCTGGCCTGGGCCTCTGCTTCGGCGGGGCTCAGGCCCATGTTCTTCCAACGGCTGATGGTCCACTGCCATTCACGTGCAGTGGCAGCATCGGTGGTGCCGCCAGCGTCTTTGAGCAGGCTGACGACGTCGTCACTGTCCAGGATGCTGAACTGAGGCTTGAGGCCCAGCAAGGCGCCGTCTTCTCGCATCATGCGCACGCCCAAGGCGTGAAAGGTGCAGATCAGTACCTTGGACGCATGCTTGCCAATCAGCCCACGCGCCCGTTCGCGCATTTCAGCGGCAGCCTTGTTCGTGAAGGTGATGGCGGCAATGCGCTCGGGCTCCACCCCCGACTGAATGAGACGCGCAATTTTGTGGGTGATGACGCGTGTCTTGCCCGAGCCCGCGCCGGCCAACACGAGGCAGGGCCCTTGCAGGTAGTTGACCGCTTCGTGTTGGGCAAGATTCAAACCGGAGGACATGGGCGCAGCGCAATCGAACAGGGCGACTGATCCGGGCAGGTCCCGTGGGTCGCGGCAAAGCGCACGATCATACCGGGCAGAATAGAGGGTATGGCAGAAATCCTGGCGGTCACGTTTCCCTTTTTTGCGCTGGTGCTGGCGGGTTATCTCGCCACCCGCTGGCGTTGGCTGCCCATCGAGTCCATTTCCGGCTTGAACACCTTTGTGCTGTATTTCGCCCTGCCGTGTCTGCTGTACCGCTTTGGTTCGTCCACGCCCATCGCGCAGTTGCTGGATGTGCCGCTGTTTCTGATGTATCTCTTTTGCGCCATGCTGATGGTGGGCTTTGTGGTGATGGTGTCACGAAATCAACGCGTGGGCTGGAACGATGCCTCGTTTGGGGCTTTGGTGGCTGCGTTTCCCAACACCGGTTTCATGGGGGTGCCGTTGCTGGTGGCGCTGCTGGGGGCGTCGTCGGCGGGGCCGGCCATTGTGAGCATCGTGGTGGACTTGCTGTTCACCTCGTCCTTGTGCATTGCCCTGTCGCGGCTGGACGGCGCGGATGAGCATGGCGCGGGCAAGGCGGCGCGGCAGGCGCTCAAGGGGGTCATGGTCAATCCGATGCCCTGGGCCATTGTGCTGGGGGCGGTCAGTTCAGCGCAGCAGGTGAAGTGGCCTGCCCCGGTGGACAAGACCCTGAGTTTGCTGGCCGATGCGGCGTCGCCCGTGGCCTTGTTCACCATTGGGGCGGTGCTGGCGCGTTCTGCCTTGCGCGCGCAAAGCAGTGACAGCGGTACGCTGCCCAAGACTTTGCCTTTGCGTGACTACGTGCCTGTGGCCTTCATCAAACTGCTGGTCCATCCCTGCCTGGTGTTGCTGGTGGGGACCACGGCCATGCAGTGGGGCGTGCGTATCGACCCGTTTGCCCTGATGGTGGTGACTCTGGTGGCGGCCTTGCCCAGCGCCAGCAACGTGGCCTTGCTGTCCGAGCGGTTCGGTGCCGATACGGGACGGATTGCCCGCATCATCTTGCTGTCCACCGCGGCTTCGTTTCTGACGTTTTCCGCGCTCGTGGCCGTGCTGAGGGCTTGAGAGGACTTGAGGGGCTCTGGCCTCAGATGGCCTGCGGGTCCACGTCCACCGCCCAACGGATGACCTGGCGATGCTGCTGACGCACCTCATGCAGCACGGGGTGCCACTGTGCGAGAAAGCGTTGGAGCAGCGCGCGTGACGGGCTTTCAATCAGCATCTGGGCACGCTCCACATTGGCCACGCGCTGCAAGCTCATGGGCACGGCGGTGAAGAGGTGCACGCCCATGCCAGGTTCCAGGTGGGCCAGTTCCGGCATCTGGGCCAGCAAGGCGTCACCGGCTTCGCGTGCGGCATTCAGAAAGGCTTGCGCTGCCTCTTGTTGACGGGCTTCTGCGCGTACCAGGGCCTGTGCGCTGAAAGGTGGCATGCCGGCCTGGGCGCGCTCATCCAGTTGTTGGCGGGCAAAGGCGGGGTAGTCGTGCTGACGAAGTGCTTCAAACAAGGGGTGCTGCGGATGGAAGGTCTGCACCCAAAGCTCGCTGGGGTGAGTGCGTGACAGGGCGGCATCACGCCCGGCGCGCCCACCCGCCTGCATCAACAAGGCAAACAGGCGCTCGGGGGCGCGGAAGTCGCTGGAGAACAGGGCACCGTCCGGATCCAGCGCGGCCACCAGCCCCACGCGGCGAAAGTCGTGCCCCTTGGCAATCATCTGTGTGCCCACCAGGATGTCGACATCGCCTGCATGGACCTCGGCCAGTTGTTGCGCCAGCGCGCCTTGACGTCGGGTGCTGTCGGCATCGATGCGGGCAATGCGAACCGCTTGTCCATCCGGGCGCGTCAATCCGGTGAGCAAGTCGGCCAGTTGTTCTTCCAGCATCTCGGTGCCGCGTCCCAGCATGCCCAGGTCGGCGTCGCCGCAACTCGGGCAATGGCGCGGCACGCGGTCGGTCTGGCCACAGTGATGGCAACGCAGGGTCCGGTCAATCTTGTGAAAAACTCTGAATGCGCTGCAGTGCATGCACTCACTTTTCCAGCCGCAGGAGCGGCAATGCAGCACGGGTGAGTAGCCTCTGCGGTTCAGCAACACCAGCACCTGCTCGCCGACTTTCACGCGCTCACGCATGGCATCCAGCAACACACCCGAAAACAAGGTTTGCCGTGGTTGCAGGTTCATGTCCACGCGCCGCACCTGCGGCAACACCCCTTGCCCGATACGTGAGGGCATGGCAATGCGCTGATACCTGGGGGGCGCCTGACCAGGCGCTGTGGCTTCGCTGTGCTGCCAGCTCTCCAGGGATGGGGTGGCAGATCCCAGAATGACTTTGGCCTGGTCCAGACGGCCACGGTAAACCGCCAGATCACGGGCGGAATAGCGAGCGCCTTCCTGTTGCTTGTAACTGGGGTCGTGTTCTTCATCCACCACGATCAGTTGCAGGTGGGGCATGGAGGCCAGGATAGCCATGCGCGTGCCCAGAATGATCCGGGCCTGTCCATGGTGAGCACTCAACCAGCTGCGCAGGCGCTGTGCCGGGGTCAGCCCACTGTGCATGGACACAATGGCCTGCGCACCCCATCGAGGCGCAAACCGTTGGTGAACACGCGACTCCAGTTGCGGCGTGAGGTTGATCTCGGGCACCATGATCAGGGCCTGCGCTTGGGGGTCGCGCGCCAGCAGGGTCTCCACGCTGCGCAAATACACCTCGGTTTTACCGCTGCCGGTGCTGCCAAACACCAAGAAAGGACCGGTCTGGGACTCGATGGTGTCGAGCGCAAGTTGTTGTTCTGGTGATGGGATGGGCGCAGGCGCTTCTGTGACTGGCGCCGCGTCGGTGGGCGTGGCTTGGTGCGTGTGGTGTCGCTTGAGTCGACGCGCCAGTTGGAGGGGGGCCAGGTCGCGCAAGGCGGGGGGCAAGGCTGTCAGTGCCACTTCTCCGGGGCTGCGCTGGTAGTAACGGGCGGTGAACTCGATCAACTCAATCCAGCGAGACCCCAGGGGCTGCAGTCCTTCCAGCACGGCCGAGATGGGACGCAGGTTTGCCCCAGGTGGGCGTTCTTCAGCGGGCAACGGGGTCACCACCACGCCCAGTGTTTCCCGGTTGCCCAGCGGCACCCGAACCAAGGTGCCGACGGGCAAATCCTGGGTGTGTGCATAGTGCAAGGCCCCGCCCAGGCCACTGTGGGCAGGTGTCTGCACAAGTACGGACAGCACGCAGGTCATGTCAAGGACTGAGTTACCGGTTTTTGTTGATGATGCACTTAAAAAAAGCCCCTAAGTACTTGATTCATGAGGGGTTTGTGGGTCATCCAGACATTCTGTGGATAACTTTGTTGATAGCTCTGGGTGATGGGCTGCAACCCCAGGAAAATCAAGGGCTTGCTTATCTTGCCCGAAAAATTGGCAAACTTTGAACCCTATATGAATCAATCACTTAGAGCATTCAAGAGGAAATGTATTTGCACCGGGGACGGCATGTGGAAATTATGCAACGGCGCCCTGTTTGTGTGCATAAGTGGTCCCTAGAAGTAACACTTTGGTCCCGATTGACAGCGGGCCTCAGGCCTGCTTTCGCAGTTGCCGGGAGTGTTGGTGAACCGCTTCCACCAGGACGGCCACATGCTCAGGGGGCGTGAACTGGTTGATGCCATGTCCGAGGTTGAAGATGTGCGTGGGACCTGTGGTGTTCGGATCGGTGTGGGGTGTGCCAAAGCTGTCCAGCACGGCACGAACTTGTTCGTCGATCTGAGGCGGCTCGGCGAACAGCACCATGGGATCGATGTTGCCTTGCAAGGCCTTGCCAGGACCGCCCACTGGGCCGCCGACCAGGCGTCGGGCCTGACCGAGATTCACGGTCCAGTCCAGGCCCAGCACTTCACAGTCAAGTGCGGACATTTCGCTCAACCACAGGCCACCGCCTTTGGTGAACACAATGCGGGGTATGTCCACACCCGCGTGGGAACGCTTGAGTTGCTGGAGCACTCGGGTGGTGTAAGCC